>QQUJ01000011.1 GCA_008501635.1 Pseudomonadota bacterium | reverse complement strand
ATGCCTTGTTTGTACTGAGTGCATTGACCAATCTGTACCTGGCGCGGCGACGATTGCGATGCCCGACATAGGATTGGTGCGCCTGATAAACCGCAACGGCGCACAAAACGGCTAGAAAACGGCCCATGTTGAGCCGAATACTGCCTGCAAACGCTCCTTATGATGAAAAACACAAACATATTGAATCGGCCGTGCTGGTTTGCATCACTTATTCAGACGTTCCTTAGTTATGTGTATCACGGGGTTGGGGTTGTAAAGATGGGGCAATTGGAAACCCAATTGGCTGGTCATCAAGATGTTTCACGGGGACCAGGTAAAGGGGTCAAAGCCCTTTTCAGGGGCACCTGGTACTGTAAACGTCTTCTTCCTACTATCGACGATATATTTATACCTTAACGTCCAATGTCCGCTACCGCGGCTTTTCTCCTATTCGAGTCTTGCGAAGTGAAGGGCTTTAATTGGCCGATCCGGGTCATCTAGGACTTGAGTTCATCTGATGCTGATTGACAGATGCAAGGCCGACTATTTCAGTTGACCAATGTTTTAACTCGCGTGGGCTTCGCTCACTCTACGCCGATTCTGGAATTCCTTTGCGCTTCTTGGCGTCTTGACGCCTTTGCGCGAGTCCAGTTCTTTGACATTAAATTCTATGCGTTGAAAGCCCTACCGGGCTTTTCGAACAGCCCGCGTGCACCTCACGGATACAACAAGAACGTCTCCCACTCACCATCCACGATCTGGTAACAACGCCGGTCGTGCAACCGCGCGGGCCGGCTGCTCCAGAACTCGATGCGGTGCGGTTGAATGCGAAACCCGGACCAAAAGGGCGGGCGGGGTATCGGCGCCACGCCAAAGCGCGCCGCGCGACTCACTACTCTGCGCAGCAACGTGAAACGGCTCGGCAAGCGTTCCGACTGGCGCGAGGCCCAGCCGCCGATCTGACTCTCGCGGGGACGGGTTGCCCAGTAGGCGTCCGCTTCCGCATCGCTCACCAGTTCCACCGTTCCTTCCACCAAAACCTGTTCGGCGAGCGGTGGCCAGTAGAAGGCGAGCGCGGCGTGGGGGTTGTCCAGCAACTGCCGTCCCTTGCGGCTTCCCAGATTGGTAAAGAAGGTGATCCCGCGCTCATCCAAGCCGCGCAACAGCACCGTGCGTGCCATGGGGCGACCCTCCGGGCTGGCGGTCGCCAGAGTCACTGCCGTGGGTTCAGGAAGATCGGTCTCCTTCACCTTCTCCAGCAGCCCTTCAAGCCGCTTCAGCGCCTCACGGTAAAGTGTCAAAGATTCGTTGCTCATGCTCACGGCCTTTAGTCGTTTTTTGCATATCCGGTCAGCTCGGCATACCCCGAACCGGTCATTCCACCTGTACCCGAACCTCCCCGCACGGCGACCGCGCCTTCCCAGTAGCGTACCGCCTGATTCCACTCCTGGGCCGCCACCAGTGGCTGCACGATCAAATCGAGCCCATGCTCAGGTAAGTGAAGACGCCAACCGGCCGGGTACTCGATACCGGTGCGCGGGCTCACCCAGGTCCGGGTTACCGCAAGGCTCTCCGGGCGCAGCGCCAACGCAACGGCATTCCCGCCGGCATCGACGAGAACTCCTGCGCTGTGCGCATCGAGAGTGCCATCGGTGCGGCGCAAATGGTAAAGCATTAGATCGCGGCCGTCGTCCAGTTGCAGGGCAAACCAATCCCAACCCGCCACTTTGCTCCCCAGCACGCTGGTGCCCCATTCCCGATCCAGCCAACTCAATCCGGCAACGGCGAGAGGCTCGCCCCCCAGCGTAATCCTTCCTCGGGTTGCCAGGCGCGGCAGAGAGTAATAGTAACTGGCGTTGCCCGGTTCGCTGCCCTTGCGGCTCAATCCGCTTTCGCCCTGAAGCACAATGGGCTTGGTCGGTGTCAGCGCCAGATCGATCGCGAACTCTCCCTCGGCGGCGCGGACACGCCATGGCGATGCTTCGTTTTCCGCGCCAAGCTCCCAGTCCTCCAGCCAGATACGCAGCGGATCGATCCCGGTTCCGGCCAGGCCCAGGGCACCGCGGGCAAATCGTTGGAAGCTGTGAAAGCGTCCGGACGCGACATCGGTAACGGCCAGATGTCCCATATAGATCTGCCGCGTGCGCCATGCCGACTCGCCTCCCGTCTCCGCCGGTTGGAGCGCGTAGCGAAACAGCGTGAACTGATATCCGTAGCGGCGCCCCTGCGCATCCTGCAGGTTGCCGGTGAGATACCACCATTCGTGACGATAGTCAGGATGCGCGGCATGGTCCTGTGGAAACGTGAACGGGCGAGGCGACACTGCACGCGCGTACCCGGTCGCGTCGGTACCCGCCAACAAGTGGCGCGCGCTCAACGGCTGGTTTTGGCGAGCAACAAGGTCCCGCTGATCACCCCCCAATCCCCGCCAACCGACGCCAATCAGCACCACGACGAGCAAGCCGAGACCCATGCGCCAGATCACCTTCACTCCTCGCGCAGCGCCCATGCCGGTGAGGTGCGCACCATACGCCAGGCAGGGTAGATCGCGGCAAGCAGCGACGCGATCAAGGCCAACGCCAGCGTAAAGAGCAACGTACCCGGTGGTACCTGCCAGCCGAGACTCCAGCCAAATGATTGGCGATTGACGATCTGGGTCAGAATCCACCCGAGCGCGGTCCCGAGCGGCAGCGCCAACACTCCGGCCACCGCACCGATCAGCAACGTCTGGCCCAGCATCAGGCGCCACAACTGGCCAGGCGTCATGCCCGTTACCCGCAAGATGGCAAACTCACGGGCCCGTTCCAGCTGGATCGCCATCAGGGCGCTGACCACCGCCACGAAGGCGACCCCCATCGCCAACAGGCGCAGCACCTGAGTAATGGTGAAGGTGCGGTCAAAGATCGCGATCGAAGACTCGCGCAGTTTCTGATTGCTGCGTATGACCACCTCCTGCCTGTCCGCGACCCGGCCGCGCAATGCATCGATCACCTGTTGCGGGTCAGCACCCTCCTCGAGATAAAGCCCCAGAGCCGAGATGGCGCGCTCCGACCAGAACCGCTCGTAGACCGGACGCGCCATCAGCACCGTGCCGCGATCGGAGCCATAATCGTAGTAGATGCCCGCAACGGGAAAAGCGTGCCGCCCGCGATCCGTATCGATCTGCAATACATCGCCCGGGGCAAGTCCGTGGCGATAGGCCAGCGACTCCGAAACGAGTACCGCCCCCACCGAAACCCGATCCCAGGTCGGTTCCAGGTTGCCGGGCAACAGGCGATACGCCCGACGGCTTGCTGCGGTCAATTTCACTACCGACAAACGCATGGGACCGAGGTGAGCGCCCACTTCGACACCACGCCAACTGGTGAACTCCGTGACGGCGGGATGGCCGATGAGCGCATCGATCACGGCCGGTGTCAGCGGCGAACTGGCGCGCCGGGAGTATGCGTCCGGGACCGAGACATAGATGTCGGCACGCAAATGATAGTCCAGCCAGTCGATGACGGTGGCGCGAAAGCTGACCACCATGATCGCAATGCCGACCGTTGCAGCGATGGCTACGACCAGCGCAGCGATGGCGGCAGAGGTGCGGCTTAGCGCCCCGGTGATCCCGCGCGTCGCGAGACGTACCAACAGCCTGCTCCGCTGCGGCAACAGTCTGACCAGCAGCAGTGTCGCCAACGGACTGAGCAGTGCCGCCCCCGCCACCAGGGCAAACAACCCCAGATAACTGGTCACGATACTATCACTCCACGCCAACACTCCGGCACCGCTCCCCGCCAGCGCGACGCCAGCGCCGCCAAGCCAGGGAACGATGCGACGCACCTGGTACTCCAGCAGTGAGCGGGTCATGGTCATGCGCGGGGTGGACCTGCCTGCCTCCCAGGCGGGAAAGAGAGCAACCAGCAGCGTCGCCCCCATACCCAGGGCGCTGCCCTTGATCAGGGTCGTGGTGTCGAAGAAAAACTCCCTTACCGTCAGCACGAAGTAGAGATCGGTGATGGTACGCGTCACCAACTGCACCAGCCCCTGGGCCAACAGCACCCCCACCAGCATCCCGATCAGACTGCCCACGGCGCCAATCAACACGGCCTCACCCAGCACCAGGCCCAACACCTGGTAACGGGTGGCGCCCAGCATGCGCAACAGGCCAAAGAGATCGCGGCGCTGCACTACCGAAAAGGTCATGGTGTTATAGATCAGAAAACCACCCACCATCAGGGCGAGCAGGCTGAGCGCGCTGAGGTTGAGAGTAAAGCCCCGCGTCATCGCCGCCAGTGCGCCTGCCTGGCCGCCCACGGCATCGAGCAGGTAGCCGTCAGGAAGCAGACCACGCAAGACTGACACCTGGTCTGATACGAGGATCAAATCGACACTGCTCAGGTAACCGATGCTGCCCATCAACTCCTGCGCCGTCGAGATGTCGGTGATGATCAAGCGTCCCTGTGGCTGGGCATCATCGGGTACAGCGAGCACACCCACCACCACCAGTGTGTGCGTCAAGCCCGCAAATCGCCCCCGCACCACATCGCCTCGTGTAACCTGCAGTTCTTTGGCCACCTCCGCAGGCAGTACGATCGAGCCGGGGCGAATGAGCAGATTGATGGCAGCAGGCGAAAAGGAGAGCGCCCCGCCCAGGCGCCCGATCGGCGCCTCCGCAAACGGATCGACGCCCAACAGCTCGTAGGTGTTCCCGCCGATAGTTCCAAAACCCGCGACCCGGGGTGCGCTGTGCTGCATCCCGCGCTCGCCTCGCAACTGCACGTAGAGGCTCTCCGGAATGCCGGCGGGTGGGCCCCGGAGCTGATGGGTCGCGCGACCTGCAATACGCTCGATGGAGATCTCGAGCGCGCGCTGGGCGCTGGCGGTGGCCAGATCCACCGCCACCACAACGGCGACCCCGAGGGCGATGCCGAGCACCGCAAGCCCCGCCTGCCAGGGATGGCCCGTCAGGTAACGATAGCTTATCCCTCGCAGTGCGCGGTTCAGCACGATGGCGCGCGCTCCCTGACCCCGTAATCGCGCAACTCGAAAACGCGGTCGGCGAAACGCTCGGCCTCAACGCTGTGCGTCACCATCAACACCGTGTGGCCGGCATCGCGCAGCACTTCGTGGAGCAGATCAAGCACCTGACGCCCTGTCGCGGCGTCCAGATTGCCCGTGGGTTCGTCGGCGAGCAGCACAGCCGGCCGATTGACCAGGGCGCGGGCTATGGCCAAGCGCTGCTGCTCGCCTCCCGACAGCCGATCGGGGAAGCTCTTCCGCCTGTCACCCAGACCCACCCTCGCCAACAGCTCCTGCGCACGGCGCGACTGTGCTGCTGTGAGAGCGCCCCCCAGCTCCAGCGGCAGGACCAGATTTTCCCAGACATTCAGGATCGGGATCAGGTTGAAGAACTGGTAGATGAAACCGATATGGCGGCGACGAAACAGCGTTCGATCGCGCTCACTCAATCGGGTCAGTTCGACACCATTGACGCGCACCTGCCCATGGTCGGGGAGGTCGATACCGCTGATCAGGTTCAAAAGCGTCGATTTGCCGCTGCCGCTGCGCCCCAGAAGAACGGCAAATTCACCCGCCTGGAGACGCAGGTTCGCTTCCCGCAGTATTTCGCGCCGCGCTTCACCTTCATGGTAACTCTTGGACAACGCCTCGAGTTCGAGAATAGGGGTGTTCACATCGACTCCGCAGAACGGGAATGCCACATCGCTTCAATCACACCTCTGCCAACTACGAGGCAAGAAAGGAGAACCATCCTAACAACCGCCTGTCTTAAGAAACAACGCTATAGTTGACAGAGTAACTCGGGTAATCTAGCGTGAATTACACAGGCGGCCGTGGAATCCTGCATAAGCCCCTCCACGATCAACAAAGGCCGAGAATCCAGCCGTCGCAGCCACCGTCGGGGTTGACCACGCAAAGAGGAGTAGTGAAATGCGTATCACGACCAAAGGGCGCTATGCCGTTACCGCCATGCTCGATCTGGCCATCCACGAAAAACTTGGGCCGGTACCCCTGGCGGATATCTCCGAGTACCAGGGGATTTCGCTCTCCTACCTCGAGCAGCTGTTCGCCAAATTGCGCCGCCAGGGATTGGTGAAAGGCACCCGCGGCCCCCACGGCGGCTACCGCCTCGCCCGGACGGCTGAAACCATCAGTGTCGCGGAGATCATTTCGGCGGTCGACGAGAACATGGATACCACCAAGTGCAGCGGTCAAGGCAACTGCCAGGACGGTGAGCGGTGCCTGACTCACGATCTGTGGACCGAACTGAGCAATCAGATCCACACCTTCCTCGATGGGATAACGCTCGCCAACCTGGTCAACCAGCCCAAGGTGCGCGAGCGCGCCGGCGAACAGGATCTGAACGGACGTCGCAACCTGCACAGTCGGCGCAACGCCGCTTGAGTAAAACGCGATGGCCTTCGTTGTCACCGAGAACTGCATCAAGTGCAAGTACACCGATTGCGTGGAGGTATGCCCGGTAGACTGCTTCCACGAGGGCCCCAATTATTTGGTGATAGACCCCGAGGAGTGTATCGACTGCGCACTCTGCGAGCCTGAATGCCCGGTACAGGCGATTCTGTCAGAAGACGAGCTACCCGAATCTCAGCAACACTTTATCGCGCTTAACGCCGAACTTGCCGCCGAGTGGCCGGTCATCGTGCAGAAAAAGGACCCCCCCCCTGACGCCGACGATTGGCGCGACAAGGAGGGCAAGCTCGATCTGCTGGAGCGCTGAGCGGAAACTCAGCGGTTCGGTTCGTCACCAGGCGGCAGCGCTGGCGGCTCATCTCCCTCCGCCTGATCCGTGGATTGGATAGGGCTTTTCTTAGGCGCCGCGCGACGCGGCGTCGCGGACTTTTTCTTCGCTGCCGCCGGTTTCTTCGGCGCGCTTTTCTTCGCCGGCGACCTGGCCGGGCCTGGAGTCTCACCAGAAACCGCGGGAGGGTCGCTGTCGGTGGATCTGTTCCAGGGCGCAAAGGGGTAGGGCTTCTCATCAATGTTGAAGGTAAAAAAGCGCAATATGTCGTAGAGATAGCGGCTCAACTGCTGCCCAAACTCCAACAGGCGCTCGTTCACCTCGCCGGTTATCAGGCGCGCTACAAACTGGAACACTACGACCGCCGCGAGCACCGGGCCCGCAATGCTGTAGATGACGGCAAACAGCAGTATATAGAGCCCGCGTATCCAGGTATCGCGGGCGGTCAAATGCTCACGCAGTTCTTCTTTTTCCATCGTGCCCTCCGAATCTCAATGGGTGCGTCGGCACCGCGCGACCACCTTACACCGCCCTTCCAGTAACTGCCAAGGCAGAGCTTGCCAACGCATGGTCCCGATCCAGGTTGACAAGCACCAGCTCCGCACGCTACCTATCCTTGAAACAGAACAGAGAACATCGCAGCGGTGGCGCGGCGGAGACCATCGAGGCCGCAACCGCCAATGTGATCACATCCACCACAGAGGCAACCCGACCTATGGGAGCGGGCGGGGGGTAGGGTCACTGACCCACTTCCTGGGCGGCGCCGAGGAGGCCCCCATGCCCGGCTATTCCACCGAAGACATCCACAACCTTGCACTCGTAGGCCAAGGCGGCGCCGGCAAGACGTTGCTGGTCGAGGCTTTGCTGCATCAAGCCGGCGCCATCAAGACTCCGGGCACGATCGAGCGCGGCAACACCGTCTGCGACTTTGATCCGGAAGAGAAAGAACACCAGCACTCGCTGGCCTCCGCGGTTGCCAGTTTTGACTATCAGAAACGGCTGATCAACCTGATCGACACCCCGGGGTATCCCGATTTTCTCGGACAAGCCTACGCCGCGCTCGAAGCGGTGGAGACGGCGGCGATCGTCATCGATGCGCAGTCCGGCATTGATACCGTGACGCATCGCATGATGGAGCGCGCCGGCGAAGAGCATCTCTGCCGGCTGATCATTGTCAACAAGATCGACGCCGAGAACATCGATCTCACCAGATTGCTTGCTCAGATCCGCGAACTCTTCGGCAGCGAATGCCTGCCCATCAATTTGCCGGCCAACGGCGGGCAATCGGTGGTCGACTGTTTTTTCAACCCCAATGGTGACTCCGACATTCTCTCGGTAACCGACGCCCATACCGAAATCGTCGACCAGGTGGTGGAGGTCGACGAGGAATTGATGGCGCTCTACCTGGAGCATGGTGAGGTGAGCCCGGAGCAGTTACACGAGCCCTTCGAAGAGGCGCTGCGTAACGGTCACCTGATTCCGATCTGTTTCACCTCCGCCAGGAGCGGCGCCGGGATACCGGAACTCTTGGAGGTGATCGTCAAGCTGATGCCCAATCCTCATGAGGGCAATCCCCATGTCTTCCTGCGCGAGACCGACGGTCAGCAGGACGAATTTGTCGCCGAGCACAATCCCGACAAGCATGTGTTGGCCCATGTCTTCAAAGTCACTACCGATCCCTTCATCGGCAAGATGGGCATCTTTCGTATTCACCAGGGCACGGTCCGCAGTGACAGCCAGCTTTACATCGGCGATGCCCGCAAGCCGTTCAAAGCGGGACACCTCTACCGGTTGATGGGAAAGGAGACGGTGGAGATCGACCACGCACTGCCGGGTGAGATCTGCGCTGTCGCGAAGGTCGACGAAATTCATTTCGATGCGGTGCTGCACGACTCCCAGGAGGATGGCGGCGTTTGTCTGCGCCCCATGCTCTTCCCGCAACCCATGCACGGCCTGGCGATCGAGACCGGCCACCACGTGGACGATCAGAAAATCAGCCGGGCACTGGCGATGCTGAGCGCGGAGGATCCCAGCTTTCAGGTGGAACATTCACCGGCCACCAACGAAACCGTCGTCCGCGGTCTGGGTGAGCTGCATCTGCGCATCGTGCTGGAGAAGATGAAGAACCGCTACAACGTCGAGGTCGCAACCCGCCCACCGCGCATCGCTTATCGGGAGACGATTCGCGCCACGGCCGAGGGTCACCATCGCCACAAGAAGCAGACCGGCGGAGCGGGACAGTTCGGCGAGGTGCATCTACGTGTCGAACCTCTGGCGCGCGGCGAGGGTTTTGTGTTCATCGACGAGGTCGTAGGGGGCGCCATCCCCGGCCAGTTCATCCCCGCCGTCGAGAAAGGGGTGCGGCAGGCGATGGAGCAGGGTTTTCTTGCCGGATACCCGCTGCATGACATCAAGGTTGCCGTCTGTGACGGCAAACACCACTCGGTAGATTCCAAAGAAGTTGCGTTCGTCGCTGCCGGCAAGAAGGCCTTTCAGGAGGCGGTGGAAAAGGCCAAGCCCGTCCTGCTGGAGCCCGTGGTGAAGATCGATATCACGGTGCCGGAAGCGGCCATGGGCGACGTATCCGGTGACCTGCCTGGACGACGCGGGCGAATCAGCAGCACCGACAGCCTGATGGGCGGACTATTGAGCATCAAGGGGGAGGTCCCGATGGCAGAGATCAGCGACTACCAGACCTTTCTCAAGAGTGCGACCGGGGGGCAAGGCACCTACAGCGTCGAGTTCAGTCACTATGAAGAGGTACCGGCAAACATCCAGAAAACAATCATCAGCGAGCATCAGGCAGCCAATAAACACTAATAAAAGTCGGACTCTCTCACATGATCCATTTCAAGACGCCTAAAAAATTTACTATTTCCCACTTTTCTTGTTTTAAGCAAATTATTCGGAGTGCCTAGAAACAGGCGGTTGTAATCGACAAAAAGTGGGAGCCAGCAGCCGATAATCGCGCCTAAATCTTGATGGGTGGGGCAGGCGTGGCCAGATGAGTCAGTTTTTGCCAGACCTTATCCAAGTCAGGCCGAGGCGCTGCCATTTGCGGATGAGCCAGATCACCGATCAACGTCGCCATGGTGGAGACACCCTGTGGCCGCCCACGGGGAAACTCGCCGGTATCGGTAAACACGACCCGCCCCAGCACCTCGTTGGGCTTGACCAGCTCGGCCACCGCCTGACAACGCGCCCGATTATCGTGGAGAGGATTGCGGAAACGGTAGCTGCGCCGATTGACAATCTGGGTCCATTCATCAATCTGCTCGGAGCCAAACAGCACGCCACTCATCTCCTTGAGGTCAATCACCAGAAACCTGTCCGGCAAACGCACCAGGTAGTCGATCTGGATCTCACCGCCCAACCCGTCAGGAATCAGCACCTCTTGCAGATAGACGCCACTGAGCTGCTTCAGCACGCGGCGCATCCGGCCGCGGTCCGAACGGCCGCGCCGCCAGATCATGATCAATAACGCCACCAACAGCAGTGCGCCCGCGCCAATGGTCAACCACAGCAAGTAGGGAGAGAAGTGATTCACACCGGGGTGTATCGTTAAGCCGCCAAGAGGGTCGGGTAGAATACGTGCCACATTCCTTCGGTTCAACACTCCCTGGGGAGGATACGCAGACCGCATGCAACACCAGGATCGCACAAGCATGCTCAGACTGATCCATGGCGGGCGCTGGGCGGCGTTGGCCGCCTGTGGCCGGAATGGCCCGATCGCCGCACAGGTCGCCTACGCGACGGAGCCGGGGCTGGCCAGCATATTGCTGCTGCTCTCGCTGCTTGCGGCCCATACCCGTGCACTGCTGGAAAACCCCCGCGCAGCGCTCTCGATCGGTGAACCCGACGACGGCCGCCACGACCCACAAACACTGCGTCGCCTGACGCTTACCGGTCGTGTGGTCGTGGTGGACCGCGACGACGGCCACTGCGGTACTGCCGCCAAACGGTACCTGAACCGCTTCCCGGCAGCCAGGCAACTTTTTGAGTTCAGCGATTTCATGCTACTGCGCCTGTTTATCGCTGAGGCGCGCTATGTCGGCGGATTGGGTGTTGCACGTACCTTATCGGCCGACACGCTCCAGGCACTGGAAAACGAGGAGTAACCATGGCACAACGCTGGCTGGTCATAGGGGCGGGTAATGTCTTGCTGGCGCTCGTCTTCGGTGGCATAGGCGCTCACCTGTTGACCGGCACTCCCGCGGCAGCCTTCACCACTGCGGTCCAACACCAGATGTCGCAGGGTCTGGGGCTGCTGCTGATCGGTCTGGCGCAGCAGCATCGTCCGCAGCGCCGTTTGTGGCGTTGGTCCGCGTGGTTATTGCTGGGCGGCATCGTCGGCTTCTGCGGGGGCATCTACTTCAAGACCCTGGCCGGAATACCCTCCCTCGGACCGGTCGTGCCCCTGGGGGGTGGCCTCATGATGCTCGCCTGGTTGTTGTTTCTGATCGGGGCGCTACGCGGCGATTAGCCACCCAGTTCGATTGGGCGGCTGGGATCACGTATCCATTCACTCCACGATCCGGGGTAGAGGCGCGACCCGGTCAAACCGGCATGCTCCATTGCCAGGAGATTGTGACACGCCATCACCCCCGATCCGCAGTAGTGAATTACCGCTGTCGGGGCAGCTCCCGCCAGCAGGCGCTCGAACCGCTCACGCAGTGCCGCGGTGGGAAGAAATCGGCCGTCAGACCCCAGATTACCATCGACAGGAGCGCTTACAGCCCCGGGTATATGGCCCGCCACCGGATCGATGGGCTCCTGCTCCCCACGGTAGCGCTCCGGCGAACGTGCATCGAGCAGCCACCCTGCGCTGAGAGCCTGCAGCTCCACGGTATCGATGGTGGAAAACTCCGGACAGAACTTCCCGCCAAACACGCGGGGTGTCGGTTGGGATAGGGCCGTCGAGAGCGCAAAACCCACCGCCACCCAGGCGCCCAGCCCACCGTCGAGCAGGGCCACATCCTCATGCCCCAGCCAGCGCAGCGACCACCAGAGCCGGCTCGCAAAGGCGCCGCCCACATCATCGTAAACCACCACCTGTATCCCCGGACCGATTCCCCAGGCGCCGAAACGGTCCGCCAGCCTCCGCGGATCCGGCAGCGGATGTCGGCCTGTCTCCGGGGTCACCGGTCCGGAAAGATCGCGCTCCAGATCCGCGTGGACCGCACCCGGCAGATGGCCGTTTTGGTACGCGATATAACCTGCTGCGGGATCCGCCAGACTAAAGCGGCAGTCGACGATGACCCAGCCGGGATCGTCCCTATGTGCAGCCGTCTCCGTGGCGTCGATCAGCGTTCGATGGGTCATGACCAATGCTCCGGTGCGGGTTGTGGTTCCCGGTCTGGAAGAGTGCCTGTCTTTGCCCGTTCCCCGCAACTCATGCTACTTTCGCCCCCTTCGCTCGGATGCCCCTGATCAAGGAAAGGTTCAGGGCGGCCGAGCAAGACCCAATCCCCGACAGGGAATCACTCCGGAGGGACACTGAGTGTCGGCAAACCCCCAGAAAACTCGCGAGCGCCGCTCAGGCCAGGACCGCCGCCGCGGGCAATACCACCTGCTCGATTCCAGCAGTGAAGTGAGTATTCCCAGTTGGTCCGAACAACGCCTGCAGTTTCTCACACGTTACCTGTTCGGGTTGCTTGGTTTCATCTATTTCAACCTCAACCCCGAGAGTGCGCCGTACTGGATCCCGTTAACCTACCTGAACGGATTGCTCGCCCTCTACTGCGTATTCAACACCTTCGCCTATTTCAAGGCATCGAGGGGTCACTGCTCCCTGAAACGTTGCCGGTTCAATATGTGGGTCGATCTGGGCATGGTGACAAGTTGCGTTATCAATGATCCCTATGCCATACCCGTATCGTTGCTCGCCTACGCCATGGTCATCATGGGTAATGGCATGCGTTACGGTATGCCGCTGTTTCGTGAATCGATCATCGGTGCGTTCATTGGCGGCGCTCTGGCACTGACGATACGCTACGGCACCTCCATGGAGCAGCTCAGCGGGGGGCTGATCTTCCTCTGCGCTTTTTCGGCACTGATCGTGCTCTACTGCTACGTCTTGATGGAGCGGATTACCCGCTCGCAGCGCGAATTGAAACAGCTCAGCCGCTACGATGCGCTGACGGGAATACTGAATCGACGCGGACTCTACGAGTCCGCCGATCTGGTGTTTCAGCTGCTCAACCGCGGCGAGCACCACGCCACCATCATCTTCGCCGATATGGATCGCTTCAAGGCCGTCAACGACACCCGGGGTCACGCCGAAGGCGACCGCGTACTGCGCGAGATGGGCAAGTTGATGCGCCGTGCCGTGCGCAGCTCCGATTTGGTGGCCCGCTACGGCGGCGACGAATTTGTGCTGATCCTGCCCGAAGCCACCGCCGAGCAGGCTGCACGCATCACCCGGACCCTGGAGACAGGGATTCAGGATTTGGCCGCAGAAGTCGGCGTTGATTTCGGATGCAGCTTTGGCGTTCGTGAGATCCAGGTGGCCGATACCGATTTCCATGCCGTCCTGGAGGATGTCGATCGCGAGATGTATCGCGCCAAGCATGGTGACGATCCGCCCGCGACCGAGCATCCGTCGGCCGACCGCCAGCGGGCCGCGGCTTCCGAACATGCCTGATCCCAAAAACCCACCGCGCCACGCGACGCGACGCCGGAACCTTCTTCTTTGGCTATCCCTGGTACCCGCTGCCACAGATGATATAACCGGATCCTCCTGTCGTCGCGCATAACAACAGGTTCCATGCCCTACGCCCTGCTTGCCGATGCCGTCCTGATCCTGCACGGACTCTTCGTGGTTTTCGTGATCCTCGGTGGTCTGCTCTACGGACTTTCACGGCGCTGGGCCTGGGTGCATCTGCCGGCACTGGCGTGGGGCGTGCTGATCGAGTGGAAGGGCTGGATCTGCCCACTGACACCGCTCGAGTACCGACTGCGTCAGACCGCGCAGGAGATCGACGCCGCGGCGGGCGTGGTGGAACGGTACCTGGTGCCGCTGCTCTACCCGGTGGGTTTGACGCGCGACACCCAGTGGTTGCTGGGTATTGCGCTGATCGTCATCAACCTGGCGATCTACGGCCTCTGGATTGCACGGTCGCAGCGCCGCTAGAGCCCGGCCTGCCCAGTAACAACGTGCGGCCGTGGCCTTATCTCTGATCCGTCAAGGCATCATGCAAGCGGCCCACCGCGATGGCGTACTTGGTGGAACGATTCCACTTGAGCAGGGCTTCGAAATTGGAAAACACCACAAAGGCGCGGGGTGGCGATTCATCGAAATGGATCACTCGCGCAGGTCCAGCGGCAGTCGGCAGCCCCTGGCCCTGCCGGTCGCGCCATCCCAGACCTCTCCATTGGGCCATATCGGTATATCGGCACTCGGCCGGACCCGCGCAACCCGCAACCGGCAACGCCAGTTCCGCACCCCACGGCTGGTCCTGGCGCCAGCCCGAATCGGCCAGAAAACGCGCGGCGGTCGCGAACAGTTCGTCGTTGCCGGTAAAGATCGACACACGGCCATCGCCATCCAAGTCCCGACCATGCCGTTGCAGCACCGAGGGCAGGAACTGCAGGTAGCCCAGTGCACCGGCCCACGAGCCGCTGGGTCGCTCATCCCCGAATTGGCCGGACTCGATGAGCTGCAGCAACGCCAGCAGTTCGCGCCGGAAGAAGACAGGGCGCCGTGCATCACACGCCAGGGTGGTCAGGGAGCGCACGGTATCGAACTCCCCGGTGATGCGACCGTAATCGGTCTCGATACCCCACAATGCAACCAACAGCGCGTTCTGCACCGGGTAGTGCGCACCGCGGGCGTCGAGTCGCCGCAGTTCTTCCTCCCCGCGCTGAACACGGGCATCGGAGAGCAGCCGCTGCTGATAGGCCCGCAGGGTAAGAACGCGCTCCGGCTGATGGCGATCCAGGCGGATCACGCGGTCGTCGGGCAGAACCCCCGTCAGTGCAAAATCGAGCGTGCGCGGCGCGACACCCAGCGACGCCGCCTCGTGCCGCAAATCGGTTATACACTCGGAAAAATCCAGGGGCCAGGCGCTGATTGGCTGGAGCAGCAGCGCCACCAACAACGCGCCTCTCACCGCGACGCCCCGCTCTCCATGACCAGCAGGCAGCTGCCCTCGCTCACCCGATCACCGACAGCGACGCACACTTGCGCCACGCAACCCGCCTCCAGGGTCGGTACCTCCAGTGTGGTCTTGTCGGCTTCCAGTAGGACAATGGGATCGAAACGGTGCAGCCGTTGCCCGGTGCTCACCAGCACCGCAGCCACCGCCAACCCGCCGTCAGAACAGTTACCGCAGCTCTCCCAGCAATCGGGCAGCGGGGGGACTCGAATCGCGAAACGACTCATTGATATCGCAACTCGGACTCTTGCTCGCAGATCCCATCCTCAGTCGGTAAACTCCAGCTGCTCACGTACGGCCTCGATGCCCGCCTGTGCGCATACCTCGTCCGTTTTCGGGTCGGCGCCGGATACGGCGATGCCCCCGTAGAAGTGGCCGGCGACGTCGATCGGCACTCCACCCACCGCGAGTATTACGCCGGGGGCAAAGGCGAGATCGCGCATCTCACCCATGGCGGAAGTGGGCACCTGAAAACTCGCCGCCGCATAGGCCTTCTGCTGGCTCACCTGTACCGTGTGCGGACCGGCGAGGGGATTGCGCAGAAACGCCAGCAGGTTGCCGTCACGCCCTACAATAGCCGCCGCCACCTTAAAGCCTTTCTTGGTGCAGTCGGCATAGGCCGCGGCCGCGATCTTGGCGGCCGTGTCGGCGGAAAACGCACGCAGCTTGACGGTCAGCTGCTCGTCCGCGGCACCAGCGGTGCTACAACCCAATACCAAACCCAACGCGATCGTTAAGCTTTTCATTGCTCCTCCTGCCCGTGGTGAAACCGGGAACCTTCCCCGCGACGGCACCTGCCACGCATTCCACAGCATAGGCCAGGCTCTCCAGATCGTTGGCGCGGATCACGCCATCAAGACTCGTCCGCAGTTCGCGCGACAACACTTCTTCGTCCACAGAGTGTAGCCCGCGCAAGGCCGGATTGAGCCAGATCAACTTACCGCATTGCTGGCGTAGCACCGCGAGTTCTTCAACCAACCGCTCCGTTTGATCGGTGTCAAAGCCATCGCTGAGAATGATCACCAGCGTGCGCGGATCGACCATTCGCGCGGCAAACTCACGATTGAAGCGCGCCAACGACTCGGCGATACGCGTACCGCCCATCCACAGCCTGTTCATCTTCTCCAGTCGTTGCCGCAACACCGTGCTATCCGATTCGCGGTAAAGCCAGGTCACGGGAAAGAGCTCGGTATGAAAGACGAACGCTTCGGCATCACGGAACACCCGCAGCAGGCCGCGTACGAAACGGGTGTAGAGCGGTGTGTAGGGCGCCATGGAGTGAGAAATATCCTGGATCAACACCAACGGCGGGGGTTCGCGACGGCGTACCCGGAAACGGCGGTGTATCGGCAAACCCCCCAAGGCCAGACTTTTGCGCAACGTGCGCCGCAGATGAAGACGCCGGCCGCGGGTGGCGACGCGGCGCCGCCGCACGAAACGCTTGCGCAAGCGTAACGCCAGTCGTTCAGCCAGTTGTTCAATCCGGCGCCGGTCACGGGCGTCGGTCAGGAATCGGTAGTCGGTGCGTGTCAGGGTTTTCTGACGCCCGGCGCTACCCGTAATCGTGTCGGTCGCGTCTGGATCGACAAAGAGTGCGCGGGCGAGCCCGGTGGTGGCGGTAGCCGTCTTGACACGGCGCAGGCGGGGATCGATCAGCGCCGCAGCGCTGTCTGGCACTTGCGCATCGGTCACCGAGCCCGGTAACCAGTAACGATCGAAAAGCGTACGATAACGCGCCCATTCATCGCGATCGCGACATACCAGGCTGCGCAACGCGGAACGCAACATGGGTATCTCGGGAGGATCGCACTGTTCGATGACGGTGAGCGAGTCGAGCGTTTCTTCGATACCGACGCTATAGCCTTCATGGCGCAAAAAGCGTACGAAGCCGGCGACGCTGCGGGCGGCACCAACGCTCATCCTGCTTCCGCGTTCCGGATCAGATGCGTGAAAGTCTCGTCGTCCAGACGCTGCTGATCCTCGTGCGTTTTGACGAGACAGGAGAGGGTGCCCCGGATCAGTGAGAGGTCCTGCGACAACAGATCGATGTGCAGATCGGCGAGCGTGGATACCCAGTCGAGGGTCTCGGCAATACCCGGCCTCTTGCGCAGGTCGATGTCGCGCAGACCCTGTACAAATCGCACCAGCAGGGTCGCCAGGCGCTGGTCGATCTGCGGCAGATGCGCTGCGACGATGCGCAGTTCTTTCTCGAGGTCCGGGTAGTCGAGGTGGTAGTAGAGACAGCGGCGGCGCAAGGCATCGCTCAACTCACGCGTCCCGTTGGAGGTAAGTACGACACGCGGGACGGTCCGCGCCGTGATGGTACCGAGCTCTGGAATGGTGATCTGAAAATCGGAGAGCAACTCGAGCAAAAAGGCTTCGAACTCCTCGTCGGCGCGGTCGATTTCGTCGACCAGCAGAACCGGCGCAACCGGCTGGCTGATTGAGCGGAGCAGTGGGCGCGGCAACAGGTACTTCTCGCTGAAAATATGCGCCTCGCGCTCGGCGAACGTGTCGTGCGTCTGCTCCTGGAGCTTGATGGCGATCATCTGGTGCGGATAGTTCCACTCGTAGACCGCCGTCTCGACATCGAGCCCCTCGTAGCATTGCAGGCGGATCAGTTCACAGCCGTTTACTGCCGCCAGCGCCTTGGCCAGTTCGGTCTTCCCCACGCCGGCATCGCCCTCCACCAGCAGCGGCCGGTGCAGGCGCTCCATCAGGACCAGTGTCGTGGCGAGTGAACTGTCGGCCACGTAGCAGGCCCCTGCCAGGCGCTTTTGCAGATCGGCTATCGCTTGTTCCATGATCACGGTCGCGTATCGTGCGAACCCCAAGTCTAACTGAACTCGTCAAAGCACTTCATTGGCCATCTGGGAAACGGGGATGACAGCTCCAGGAGGCGCGGCGGAGGGCGATACACGACCCGCTCCAGCGGCATCTCGATAGGGCGGCTGATACAGGCACCGGCCAAGGAAACTTATGCCGGAATTCAGTTGCTGCATAACCTATCCCAGATCGTATCGTCATCCACCTGGCCGCGCAGCAGGTGTTTCTGCACTTTGTTGGTTGGCGTCTTGGGCAGACTCGCAACAAACTGAACGAATCTCGGGACCGCGAAGCGCGGCATGCGCGGCTCGCAAAAAGCGATCAGCTCCTCGGGCTGCAGCACGCGATCCGGTTTAACGACCACCACCACCTTCACCTCATCCTCGCCGCCGCGAATTTCTGACGGTACCGCCACCGCCGCCACATCGGCCACGGAGGGATGCGTGGCGATCACGCTCTCCACCTCGAACGACGAGATGTTCTCCCCGCGCCGGCGGATGCAGTCCTTGATGCGATCGACGAAGTAGACATAACCCTCTTCATCCATACGCGCGGCATCGCCGGTATGAAACCAGAAGTTGCGCCACGCCTCGACGGTCTTCTCCGGCATGCGGTTGTAGCCGCTCATGAATCCGAAGGGCAGTTTGGGACGCACCACGATTTCGCCGGTCCGATTGCGCGGTACCTCCAGGTCGGTTTCGGGATCTACGATCTGCAACTCGTAGTAACGGTCCCAGGTTTTTCCGCAGCTGCCGGGGCGCGCGACGCCGGCTTGCGTGTAGAGAGGAATATTGATCTCCGTCATGCCGTAGAGACCGAAGACGTCCTGGACGCCGAAGCGTTCCCGAAACGCACCATCCAGCTCGGGCGGGTTGGGCGCCACGCCGATGGCACGCAGGTGGTGATCGCGGTCATCGGCGGTCGGTGGTTGGTTGAGCACGAAGGCGCTCACCACGCCCAGCATGTTGGTGATGGTGGCGCCGTAGCGGCGCACCTCGTTGAGCCACTCGCCGGCGCTGAAGCGTTCGCGGATCACCGCGCTCGCACCCGCAATCAGCGTGGCGTAGAGCTGCATGAAAAGAGCGTTGGCATGAAACAGCGGCAGCACGATGTAGAACACATCCCTCTCCGTGAGCTGCATGTTGTCGATGGTGCCCAATCCGAACAGATAGAGATGGGCGTGCGGCATCAGCACCCCCTTGGAGGGGCCGGTGGTGCCCGAGGTGTACATGATGCAGGCGGTGTCACGATAGCTCACCGGTACACCGGGCGTGGTCTCCGGTCGTTGCCGATACTCCTCAAAGGGCAGACAGCGCAGGCGTTGGAATCGATAGCTTTCGGAAAAACCGGGGACCAGCACCAACTCCAGGTCCGGCACTTGTGCCTCGATGGCAACGACGCGCTCCAGGTACTCGGCAGTGCAGATCAGCACCCGTGCCTGACAATTGTTCAACACGTGCTGAAGGAATGCGCCCTTGTATTCGGTATTCACCGCCACCATCACGGCACCCGCCTTGGCAATACCGAACCAGGCGAGGCAGAACGCCAGCCCGTTGGGCATAAAGAGCGCGACATTGTCGCCAGGCGCGACGCCTTGATCGATCAGCAGTCGGGCAACCTGGTTGCCCAGTCGCTCGGCGTCCCGGTAGGTCAGTTCGGTTCCACCCGCGAAGCGGATGCAGATTCTGTCGCCGTGGGACTCAGCCCGCGATGCAAGCACCTCCCCGACCACCCATCCATTGACGTCGTGAAGAGACTCGTTCATCGGGCACTCCCGTTACTTCCAGCCGATGACGTCGTAGCCGAATTCCGCCAGACAGCGCTTGACGAAGGCCTGATAGTTGGGGTCGGGCGGACTGCCACGCAACGCTCCGCGGACGCCGCCAGCCGCCCCGCCCGCAGCAGCTCCCGCTGCCGCGTTTTCCCCTACGTTACCGCCCTTGATCAGCGACCAGGCCGCCGCCGAAGCGGCACCCACCATCGCACCGCCGGCAGCCCCACCGGCGGCCTGATTGCCACGGGTGGGCGACAGCCCGTAAGCCTGGGCGCGTTGCATGCAATCATCGATATCACTCTGCACCTGTGCCGCGCCCACCATCTTGTAGGCTTCGTTGGGATAGAGGACCGGGCGCGTGGGGTGTCGGGCACAACCCGATGTCGCGACGATCCCCGCGACCGCGAACAGCATCGATACGCTGCACAGTTTCATTCTCACCATGCCGCCCCTTGTGGTTGGTTGACTACTTCGGCTCCCGCCACACCACGGTGTAGAGGTCATGGCGGCGATTCTTGAGATTCTGCACCGTGCCGCTGTTGCGCGCCATGTGCAGCGACTCCAGACGGATGTCGGCGAAGGCCACCGTCTCCACATTGGGTGTGGTATCGGCGGCGATGCCGTCACGAGCAAAGGGAAAATCGCACGGCGTCAGGATGCAGCTCTGCGCGTACTGGATATCCATGTTGGACACGCCGGGCAGGTTGCCGCAGTTGCCCGACATCACCACATAGCACTGATTCTCCACCGCGCGCGCCGCGCAGCAGTAGCGCACCCGCAGATAGCTCTGACGCTCGTCGGTACAGAAGGGAACGAAGATGATGTTCGCCCCCTGATCGATCAGGTGGCGCGCCAGCTCGGGGAACTCGGCGTCGTAACAGATCAGCACGCCGATGGGGCCGCAATCGGTGGGAATGGCTTGCAGCAGATGTCCGCCCTCGATGTTCCACCAGTAGACTTCGTTGGGCGTGGGATGGATCTTCGGCTGCTCATGGATAGAGCCGTCGCGCAGATAGACGTAGCTGATGTTCTCCACCCGCCCCGAAGGCACGCGCGTCGGGTGCGAGCCGCCGATGATGTTGATGTTGTAGCGGATCGCCATGTCCCGCAACGCTTCCTTGAGCGGCGCGGTGTGCTTGGTCAGCTCTTCGATCGACTCGGCCGGGTTGAGTTCCTGATCCTGGATGGAGAGCAGCTGCAGCGTAAATAGCTCAGGGAAGACGACAAAATCGGAGCGGTAGTCGGCCACCACGTCGACGAAATACTCCACCATGCCGAGAAACTCCTGGAACGAGCTGACGCGCCGCTGCTGGTACTGCACCGTCGCCACGCGCACCGTATCCGGCAACCGCTCGCCATAACTCTTGCGCTTGCCGTCGTACTCCTCCTCGGGAATCTTGGGATTACGCCACAACAGATGAATACCGTAGCCCAGGGATTCGCGGTCGTTGGGCAGGTAATTGGGTATCACACCCACCACCTCGAAGCCGTTGCGCAGCTGGAAGCTGAGCACCGGATCGCGCACCTGCTTCTGCTGAACCTGGTCGATGTACTCCTCGACGCTTTTGTAGCGGCGCAGGCGGCGTTGCAGCGTCGGCAGGCGTCCGGCGAAGACGATACCCTTGAGGCGTTTATCCTCACACAGCCGCTTGCGCTGATCGTAAAGGCGCTGCCCGATGCGATAACCACGAAACGCCGGATCGACACACACCTCCATGCCATAGAGGTACTCACCCCGGGGATCGTGGCGCGAGCCGAAGCCACCGCCGGTGATCTCCATCCAGGTGTGTGGTTTCAAGGCCAGTTCAGCGCTGATACGGAAGGTGGCGCAGTAACCCACCACGTCGTCTTTGTAGGTAGCCACGAACTGCCCCTCGGGGAAGTTGTTGATCTGACCGCGCAGCTGACTGCTGGTGTAGCTGCCCATCTCCGGGTAGACCTTGCCTACCAGGGATTTGATGGCGGGGACATCGGAGGTTTTGGCATTACGGACGATGAGCTGACTCTTGGTTTCCGAGTTGTTCCTGGGGGGCATGCGGGCTCCTCGATCAAGGGGTGGAGGGTGACGGCTGCGCGCCGCTGTAAGGTTAATCGGCGGTCCGGAATAAAGAAAGCCGAACCGTCATTGGTCATAAACGGTTGCGATGGTGCGCCATTGCGCTCCAACAACAGGTGCGTTTCAGGCACGGTTGCGAGGAGCTCACCCGGGGTGTGAATTGGCGCACGGGGTAGGGCATATCACACAGCTTAACTAACTGATAACAAAGTAATTATTATCCCTTCCCGAAGTTACACGCAGAGTTGTGAAACTTGGTTTGAAACACCCGTTTCCCTCCGCTAAGGTCAGCCCGCCTTTTCGGGTTGCTCGACCGCGGTGATCACCACAATGCGTTATCGAGTGGTGTTGCGCCGTGCCCAGCCAGACGCCGCGCCGTCGATCCGCAGAGCGCCTTATCGGTTCACAAAACGGGGGAGTACCAATGAAATCACGCACCAACACTGCGGGGACGGCCCGTCTGTGCAGCGCCATCATTCTGCTGTCGGGCCAGGCACTGGCCGCCGACCGCAGCCAGCCACTGATCACCGTTACCGCGCCGGGTATGGAACAGTCCATCGAGGACGTGCAGGCCACGATCGAGGTGATCGACGCGCAGGACCTGCAGTCGCTCTCCGGGCGCAGCCTGCCGCAGGTACTGCAGAGCGCGACCGGCTTTTTTGTCCGTGACAGCGGCAGTACCTCCTCGGTCTACCTGCGCGGCTTCGATGACGACCAGACGCTGATCCTGGTCAACGGCATGCGCCGTACCGGCAAATACGGACACAGTGATCTCAACGGCATCCAACTCGCCGACGTCGAACGTATCGAGATCATTCGCGGCCCCATGTCGGCGTTGTACGGCTCGGACTCCATGGCCGGCGTGATCAATATCATCACCAGGCGGGCCGACGACCGGGTCTCTTTCACCAACACGGTGATCAGTGGTCTCGCCGACAACGACCAGCGCGAGACCTGGATTCTGCGCGGCAGCGCAAACCTCGGCCGTGTGGGCGCCGCCGGCCATCGGTTCGCCTACGAACTCAAGGATCGTGCGCCGTTTCGCGATGACCCGACCCAGGTGGGCACCGATCTGCGCGACGAGGAGAAGCTCTCCTTCTCCTACCAGGGCGACTATCGACTCGGTCAGCGCGATCGGATCGAATGGAGTGCCGAATGGATCGACCAGGATGACAACGGGCTGAGCACCACCGCCTATCCCACCTACGAGCGCGAAGAACGCTACCAGGTCGGCGGCCGCTACCACACCGAGAACGACAGCCGCATCGTCGACATCAGTCTCGGCTACGGTGCTTCCGATGCCGAGGTCGATCGCGGCACCGGTAACGAGGCCATCGACTACAGCCAGGGCGAACTCAACGCCTACCTCACGCTGTTTCCCAACCTGGCGCACATCGTTACTCTGGGCGCGGGCGGCACCCGCGAGGATATCGACGTCTCGGTCTACTCCCAGACCGCCGACCGGCAGGTTCACTATCTGCTGGTTCAGGACCAATGGGAATTCGCGCCGGACTACTCGCTGGCCGCCGGGGTGCGGTACGACGATTACAGCGATTTCGGCAGCACGGTCAATCCGCGTGTCACCCTGCACTGGTCGAACGACGGCTGGCTGGCGCGACTCGGTTACGGCACCGCGTTCAAGGCGCCCACGTTCACCGACATGTACATCCATATCACGCGTCAACGCGGTCCGTTCATCAGTGACATCAGCGGCAATCCGAACCTCGAACCGGAGGAATCACAAACTCTCGAGGCCGCTTTCGGTTACCGCGGCGCGCGCTACGGTTTCGAGGCGATCTATCACAGCTCGCAGCTCGACAATCTGATCGCCTCGGAGATCACCGGCAGCGCCGGTTTCACCACCCTCTACAGCTACAACAACATCGCGGAGGCAAAAACGCGCGGTATCGAGCTGATCTTCGATACCGAGATCAACGACTGGTGGAAGCTTTCCGCCTCACTCGAGTATCTGCGGGCCACCAACGAGATCACCGGTGAACGGCTGGCCGATCGTCCTGATCGGCAGGCCAGGATCAGCAACGTCTTCACGCTCGGGGAGCAATCGACGCTTTACGTGAATCTGCAGACGACTCGCGATTTTTATGCCGCCGACGCAACACGCACCAACGTCAACAGCGACTTCACCACGCTCGATCTCAAATTCGCGCACCGGCTGAACGCCCACCATCAGGTGGCGGCGGGAGTGGACAATGCCATGAACCGCGAAATCCCCTACAACATGGGCGCCCGCGGCTACCCCAACGATCCCGGCGCCCGCTACTACTACGTCGAATATACCGCATCGTTCTGATCCGCTGCCGCGCCAGCGGCACAGGCAGGCACCCCTTGGTGCCTGCCTGTGCGCGGTGGTGCTAGCGCGGTATTGAGGATGATCTTTTGCGCGGAACCGTCGCGGACTGCGGGGGGTCGTCCTGGCTCAGAAACAGTTCACGGTTGTCCAGGAACTGCCGGTAGATCTGATAGTACTCGGTCTCCTCATAGGCGATGACGTTCAGTGGAGAGCGGTTGAAATCGTAGATCGTCGCCCCCGGGCAGGCCAACAGAATCGGCGAATGGGTCGCGATGATGAACTGCGCCTGCCCCTCACGCCCCATGTTCGCGAGCAACCGCACCAGCTCCACCTGCCGTTTCGGGGAGAGCGCCGTCTCGGGCTCGTCGGAAAAATAGATACCTTTGTTGCGGTAGGCGCTGCGAAACAGCGCCATGGTGGACTGACCATGCGATTGGGTCACCAGCGACTCGCCGCCAAAATACTTGAGCTGCCCCGGATCGGTCGCGGCCCACTCGTCCAGGATCAACGCAAACTCACGGTGCGATTGCGCGGAGAAAAAGGAGCCTGGCACCGGGCCGTTGCTCCACTCCACCGACAGGTACTGCTTCAGTTCCTGCTCGTACGGATTGGGCTGAAATCGACGCGCCTCCTTGTAACGCCAGATATGAATCTGACAGCGTCGCGCTATGGCCTCCAACAGGGTGGTCTTGCCGGAACCGTTTTCACCGATGAAAAAGGTTACCGGCGTGGTAAATGGAATGGGATCCTCCCGATGGAAAAGCGGTACGTTGAAAGGGTAGTGATCGCGGTTGGGGAAGGCGGAGGGCCTGAGTGTGGCGCTTTTCAGGTGCATCACTGAGTTTATTCCCGGTCCGTACAAGTTCGCCGCAATGGAGCCGCACTATAACGCAAAATGCGCGCACCGCGGGCCACAAGGCAGCGGAATGTCGGCCGAGGGAACAAGTTTAAATACGGTACCGTTCAACACACTGTGCGATCAATCCGCCTTCCGCTCATCGGGGCGTTGCAGCGCCGAGCTGAGTATCACTGCAAGCGCCGTCATACCCGCCGCCATGGCAAAGCTCCAGGCGAAAGTACCGGAGTAATCAGCCAGCACACCTGCGAGCCCTGGGCCGACGATCTGTCCCACGCCGAAGAAGAGAGTGATGGTGCCGAAGGCGGCGGCGGCGCGTTCCGCGCCCAGGTAATCACCCACCGCTGCGGCCATGATCGAGGGGATGCTCCACACCCCGATCCCCCATAAAAATATGGAGAGATAGACGAAACCATCGGGCAGCCGCAGCGCCACCAGCAGGTAGGCGGCGGTATGCAGCGCGAAGACCATCATCAGCGCGCGCTTGCGTCCGAGCCGGTCCGACAGGGTCCCGAACAGCGGACCGGAGAGGATGCTGATCGCCCCCACCCACATCCAGAACTGACCGGCGGAGGTCTCACTGAAACCGCGCTCCTGCACCAGCGAGGTGACAATAAAGGTGGCGTAGATCACATAGGTGAAACCGAACAGAAAGTAGACCACCCCCAGATGGGTGAGCAGGCGTCCGCTGTGCGCGACCGGCTTTGCCACCGTCGCCGCGCTCACACCGCCGGTGTTGTCCCCCAGGGCTTGCAGCCCCAACTCAGCGGGCCGGTTGCGGATCAACACCCCGGCAATCACGGTGATGACCAGCGATGCACCACCCAGCACCATCCAGCTCCAGCGCCAGCCTTCCGCCCCGGCATGCAGGTTGATGGCCGGTATCATCCAGCCCGACAGCACGATCGCCAATCCGCTGCCGCTGACGATGAATCCTGCCGCACGCCCACGCAGCGAACGTTCGAACCAATGTGCGACCAGTGCCATGATCGGAACATTGGCCGCGCCGGCACCAAAACCGGTGACGATGTAAAGCACCAGCACCTGGGGGTAGGAGTGCGCCTGCGAGACCGCCACCATCGAGCCCCCGACCAATGTCAGTCCGAAGACGATCAGCCATCGTGCCCCCAACCGGGCCGTCAACAGGCCACTCAATACCACCGCAAAGAGATAACCCACGAAGTTGCCCGTGGAGATAAAACCCATCTGCGAGTAGTCGAGTCCCAGCGAAACGCCCATGGAGGGCAGCAGCATGCCCAACGCGAAACGCCCGAATCCCAGGCAGGCGATGGTGATCAGCGCGCCGGTGCCGACGATGACCCAGCCATAGTGGAAGGAGAACGAGCGAGCGGTGATGGGAGACATGTGGGGGTGCGCGATTCTGATTGTTGGAGATCAAGCTAATATTAATCCAAATACTGATCGCGCTGTGCAAAACAAATCCTTAGTAAAGCAGTCTATAATGTCCCGCTTTGGCGCCAGCGCAACCCGCATGACCAACGCACTCGAAATCCGCAACCTGCATAAGACCTACCGCAACGATTTTACCGCCTTGCGAGGGATCGATCTGACCGTACACGAGGGCGACTTCTTTGCCTTGCTCGGCCCCAATGGCGCTGGCAAATCCACCGTGATCGGCATCATCTGCTCGCTGGTGAACAAAAGCGCCGGCCAGGTGACCGTATTCGGACACGACCTGGACCGCGAACTGGCCAAAGCCAAGGCCTGCATCGGTCTGGTGCCGCAGGAGTTCAATTTCAATCAGTGGGAGCCGGTGATCGAGATCATGGTCAATCAGGCCGGCTTCTACGGCATCGCACCGCGTCTGGCAATGGAGCGCTCTGAACGCTACCTGCGTCAGCTCGGGTTGTGGGAAAAGCGCCACGGTCAGGCGCGCGATCTCTCCGGCGGCATGAAGCGGCGCTTGATGATCGCCCGTGCGCTGGTACATCAGCCCCGGCTGCTGATCCTCGATGAGCCCACCGCCGGGGTCGATATCGAGTTGCGCCACTCGATGTGGGACTTCCTGCGCCAGATCAATGCTGAGGGGACCACCATAATCCTCACCACCCATTACCTGGAGGAGGCGGAGAGCCTGTGCCGCACCATCGCCATCATCGATAACGGGTGCATCGTCGAAGACACCACGATGAAAGCGTTGTTGGAGAAACTGCACACCGAGACCTTCGTGCTCGATCTGCAACGGCCCATCGACGCCATACCCCAGATTCCCGGCTATCTGTTGCGGCAGCTCGACGCCACGACGCTCGAAGCCGATGTCGCGCGCGATCAGGGCGTCAATCGCCTGTTCGGCGGATTGGCCAGGGTCGGTATCGAGGTGATGAGTCTGCGCAACAAACGTAACCGTCTGGAAGAGCTGTTCGTGCGCATGATTCACAATGGCGCAACGGCTCCTGATAGCGACGAGGACCCCGCGCCACTGGAAGAGGGCAGGGTGCAATGAGCACGGGACTGCAGACCAACTGGATCGCCTATCGCACCATCGCGACCAAGGAGATCCGCCGCTTTCTGCGCATCTGGTTGCAGACCGTTCTGCCGGCGGCAATCACCATGGGATTGTATCTGATCATCTTCGGCAATCTCATTGGTCCGCGTATCGGCGAGATGGCCGGTTACCGCTATATGGATTTCATCATTCCCGGAGTGATCATGATGGCGGTAATCACCAACTCCTACGCCAACGTCGTCTCGTCGTTCTTCGGTGCCAAGTTTCAGCGCCATATCGAAGAGCTGCTGGTCTCGCCGATTCCCAACTACGTGATACTGCTCGGCTATGTCAGCGGCGGTGTGGCGCGTGGGTTGTGCGTGGCGCTGGCGGTTACCGGCGTCTCGATGTTTTTCTGGGATATCCAGGTCCACAACTTCGGTGTCACCCTGGTGGTGATGGCCATGACGGCGATGCTCTTTTCGCTGGCCGGCTTTATCAACGGTGTGTTCGCCAAAACCTTTGACGACATCTCCATCATCCCCACCTTTGTCCTCACACCGCTGACTTATCTCGGGGGAATCTTCTACTCCATCGATATGCTGCCGCCATTCTGGCAGGGTGCGTCGCTGCTCAATCCCATACTCTACATGGTGGATGCCTTTCGTTTCGGCATCCTTGGGGTCAGCGACATAGCGATCGGAACCGCTTTCACCATCATCGTCGGTTTCATTACCGTGCTCTATGTCGCCTGCCTGGTCCTTCTCAACAAGGGGATAGGCGTTCGGACCTAACCCGCCGCGGAGATTCGCGGGGTTGCCCGATAGGCCAGCATGGCCACCACGATCCAGAACAACGAACGCAGCGTAAGCGCCCCGACGGTTCGCGCTTCGAACGCGCCACCACCCACCGCATGCACACCGAAGGCGACAAAAACCAGGACGGTCGCTATGGCGAGAAATATCGCCACGTAGACGCCCCACTGTTTGCGCGCCAACAATCCCGCACCGGCCACAACGTACACGAACCCCGCGAGAAAATTGAACCACAGCACAAAGGGCACGACATCGCCCAGCGCCGCCTTCGTTTCCGCAGCACCGAACAGGGCGCGCGCGCCGCTTGCAATCGTCAAGGCCCCAAACAACAGGGCGACGATGGCCAACCATTTGATGATCTTGTTACTGTTCATTGCCGCTCGACTCCTTCGTTGATTTCGATTGACCGCTACACCGTACTACTGCAATGCCCGTCCTTCGCCCGCTTCTTCGTGCGTGCGTCCATCGCGGATATGATAGATCCGTTTGAAGGTCGGAATGATCTTCTCGTCGTGGGTGACCACGATGATGGCCGTCTCGTATTGGCGCGCCATCTGGTTGAGGATACGAATCACCGCCAGGGCGCGCTCGCTATCCAGTGGCGCCGTCGGTTCATCGGCCAGAATGACCGGCGGGCGATTGACCAGTGCGCGCGCAATGGAGACGCGCTGCTGTTCGCCGCCGGAAAGCTGCGACGGCATTCCACGCGCACGGTGATCCACATCCAGCGCCTTCAATAGCTCCAACGCACGCGCTCGGGACTCGTCATTGGGACGCCCCGCCAGCATGGGTAGCAGCGCAATATTGTCAGTGACATCGAGGAACGGGATGAGGTAAGGCGCTTGGAAAACGAAGCCGATCTTGTCGCGGCGCAGGGCGCGCAGGTCGGAGATCTTCCAGCCGTCGTCGTAGATCACTTTGTCGCCGAGCGTCATGCGCCCGGCGGTCGGCGTGATCACCGCACCCAGGCTTTTCAGCAGCGTGCTCTTGCCGGAGCCTGAGGGACCGATCAACCCGACCACCTCGCCTGGTTCGACCTGCATGTCCACATGGGTGAGCGCATCGACGGCGGTATCGCCCTCGCCATAGCGTTTGCGCAGCCCCTCGATGCGTATCCCCTGAGTGCGCGATTCAGCCACCGATCGCCTCCGCCGGGTCGACTTTCAGCGCCGCGCGAATCGCCAACAGGCTGGCCAGCACGCAGATCACCACCACCAATGAAAATCCGGCGACGGCATCTGCAGGTTCCAGCAGCACGTACTTGGGAAAGATCGGCGCCCAGAACGTCGCCGCAACCTTGCCCACCACGAAGCCGATGACACCCAGCCCCACCGCCTGCTGCATGATCATCGCAGCGATGGTGCGGTTTTTTGTACCGATGAGTTTCAGTACCGCGATCTCGCGGATCTTGCCCAGGGTGAGGGTGTAGATGATGAAGGCGACAATCGCCGCGCTGACGATGGCGAGTATCACCAGAAACATACCGATCTGTTTGGCGGCGGTAGCGATCAGTTTCTCGATCAGGATCGCCTCCATCTGCGCGCGCGTATAGACCTGCAGGCGCTGCCAGCGACGAATCGGTTCCGCCACCTCTTCAGGCTGATAACCGGGCCGAATCTGCACCAGTACCGCATTGACGTATTGATTGGTCGTCTGCGAAGCGATAACCGCATCCAACAGGCCGGGAACACCCGGCCGATTGAAGGCAGGATTGGCGCCGGTGCGGCGGCGCTGCGCAAGAATGGCGTCGTTGTCTTTCAGAAACTGCGCTTCCTGCGCGTCGCGCAGGGGAATGAACACCATCGGGTCGCCGTTGGACGAGACCATGCGCCGCGTGATGCCGACCACGGTGTAGAAATTGCGCCGTACCTGTATCCGGTCGCCCAGCCGGAATCCGGCTGCCACATCGGCAACCGCCTCGTAGTGGCTGCGGGTGATGTGCCGACCGGCGATCAGAAAACCGGGTTGTCCCGGCTCCCCGGGTCCGCCCGGTACCACGCCCACCACCATGGCGCGCACGTCGCGCGTGCCCTGGCGTACCTGCATGGTGAGATAGGTGACGTTGGCGGCGCGCGCCACCCCCGGCATACCCAGCACACCGCGATAGGTGTCATCGTAGAGGCTGGAAGGTTCGGCGTACGGCCCCAGCGTCCCCTGCTGAACCACCCACAGGTCCGCGCCGCTGTTGTCGAGCAGCACCTTGGCATCATCGACCATACCGCGATAGACACCGGTCATGGTCAGCGTCACCCCGATCAATAATCCCAGGCCCACACCGGTGAAGACGAACTTGCCCCACGAGTGCAGAATGTCGCGACCCGCCAGGCTGATCATGTCTTGGCGCTCGGCAATCGCTCAACGACTTTGATCCGGCTGCGCTCGCTCACCGCGCGCTGGCTGTAGACCACCACACGCTCACCCGCACTCAAGCCCTCGAGGATCTGGGTCCGGCCTTCGAGATCGGTCGCACCAACGGTGACCGGCCTGAAACGCAGCGCGCCGGCGTCCACCACCATGACCCCCAGACGACCGTCGATTCGTTTTATGCCGGCGTTGGGCACCGACGGTCCCTTGGCGCGCTCGGGCAGGACAATAGTGACTTCGGCCAGCTCACCAAGTGGTGGCAGTGGTTGCGGTAGCTCATTGAACACCACCTTGGCCAGCATCTCTTCGGTGACGGCATCGGCCAACGGCTCGACCCGCAGCACCTCTCCGCTCAGCGCCTCCCCGGCCCGCGAGCGCAATACAATACGCGCGCCGAGCCGGGATTGCAGGCCGGCTGCCTGCAGCTGATCGAAGCGCACGCTAATCCACAATTGCGTGGGATCGATCAACTCGACCACCGACTGACCCGCGACCAGGGTGGTGCCGGGATTAGCCTCGCGCGCCACCACCAGCCCGTCCACCGGGGCGACCAGGCGCAGATTCGCACGCTGCTGGATCAGGCCCGCGCCTTCATCGCGCACACGCTCCAGCTCCTGTTTGGCGGCATCCAGATTGGCGCGCGCGGCGGCGAGGCTGGCGCTGGCCACCTGCAGCTCCTGGCTCTTCTGCTCGGCGGCCTCGGCACTGACCGTATGGTCGCGCAGCAGCGCCTCGTAACGTTGCGCCTGGGATTGTGCGTACGCGCGACGGGCCACGACATCCTGAACCTGGGCATCGGCCGCCAGTACGTTGGCTTCCGCGCGTTTGAGGGAGGACATCTGCGCGCTGACCCGCTCGTCGAGATCGACGGGGTCCATCTCCGCCAGCAATTGCCCCGCCTTGACCATATCGCCGACCTGCACGCCGACCGCTTTCACGCGCCCGGCAGTGGTCGGTCCAACCTTGTAGATGTAACGTGCTTCCACGGTTCCCAGTCCGTAGAGCGCCGGGGAGATCGATAGCTCCTCGACCGTGGTCACCGTGACAGGAATGGGGGCCAGCGGTCCCGAGCGCAACCCCACGTAGAGAAACAACGCCAGCAGCGGAACGAGCACCCCCACCAGAGCCAGCGTACGCGCGTTCCAGGGCAGTTTAATGTTCATCACACGCTACCGATCCCGCGCCGGTAGATGGCGAAAACCCCGGGTGCCTCGCGGCGCGTGCGCTCCATATCACCGGCGATGAGCGACTGCATCACCAGACCCTGAATCGTGCCCATGAACAACGCCGCCGCCGCTGCGGTATCGATGTCCGCAGACACTTCACCCTGGGCCTTTCCCTCTTCGATGAGTCGGTTCAATCGCTCGTGATAGCGGCTGATGAGCGTCTGCGCCATCCGTTTGGCGGGTGACTCCCCGGCCCGCTGCAGTTCACCGAACATCATGCGTGGAACGCCGGGGTGTTTCGCCACGAAATCGATATGGGCCGTGAACATCGCCTCCAGCGCGGCAAGGGGCGTAGCCGCCTTGCGCGCCGCCTTGTCCACGCGCGACAGCAGGCGTTCCGCCACCCACTCCATCACCGCCTGCCAGATTGCGTCCTTGTTGGGGAAATGGCGAAACAGCGCCCCCTGCGTGAGGTTCATGTGCCTGGCGATCGCCGCAGTGGTGATCTCGCTGGGATTCTGCTCAGCGGCCAGCTCCACCACCGATTCCACGGTGATGGCGCGTCTTTCGTCCGCGGGAAGATGCTTGGTGTGTGATTCCATGAGGCACCATAAAGTGAGTAATTAATTACTATCTTAATAGATAAACCTGTTTGATCAAGTATTCACAATGGGGGATCCGTCTCGCAAAACCGGTCGCGAGTGAGTCCCGCGCACACCCTTGCATCCTGCATTGCTCCGGGTGCGCGGGCTGGCGGTCAGTTTATGGACATCTCCTCCCGGACCGTCCACACCCCACTGACAGGTGTTCTGTGCCGAGGGTCGTAAGAAGCGGGCATTTGCGGCCGGCCAAGGAGTTTTTGATCCCGAGCCTGGACCTTGACGCACCTTGGCAGTGGCTAGCCGCCACGCAGAAACTCCAGGGATCGCTTCCAGGAAAGCGCTGCGGCCTTCCCGTTGAATGCCTCGGATCGATCGCGCTCGAAGAACCAGTGGGTCGTATCTGGGTACTCGTGGTAGGTCGCATCCAGAGACGCACCCGCCAGGCTCTTTTTGAGTTTCTTGATACTTGCGGCAGAAACCCATTCGTCGGTCTGGGCGAAGTGAAAGAGCAACCTTGACCTGCTTTGCGTGAAGTCGCCGTTCCTTGCCGCATAGTAGAACCTATCTCAGAATCCCCCGCGAGCTGTGCCGGTCGCTCGCGGTTTCAGCGCCAGGCGCGGCGATCGTGGTTGGGTCACTCCCAATGAGTGAGCCGCAACACCGCGCTGGAGCCGCGAGCGCCCGGCCCTTCGGGTTGGCCCCAGAGGTGCGCTGGCGGTGTTCTCGACTTGCCAATAGCGTTGCTATTGGCTGCGCCTTCGGGCCTACCCAGCGCACCTCTGGGGCTCAACACAGCACGCGCGGGATTCTGAGATAGGTTCTAGATAACGGTCGCGCAAATCGGGAGTTCGGGTCGCTGAGCCAACCACAACGCCCAGTGGCCTCCCATTGAGAACCCAACCAGAGCGATGCCCGGCGCGGTAACCGCCGCATGGTGGGAAAGGTGCTCGATTGCCGCGATCAGCATCTTGTAGGCGGGTGTTCTCCGCGAGGCCGTCGCCTGCGCGCGCAACGCTTTTGCTGCAGCGACCGTGGTTGCGACTTTGCCCGAATAGAGATCCGGGGCGAGCGCAACAAACCCGGCACGGGCGAATCGGTCGCACAACTCTTTGAAGAACGGATTCAGGCCCCACCAGGAGTGCAGGACCAGGACCCCCGGGCCGGTGCCCGATTTCGGTATCGCCAGATAATGCGGGGGCATGGTCATGTCGGCTAACGGCCAAACTTTGCTGTGACTACCAACGCATCGATCCCTTGTGTCATCACCCGGCAGTGATGCGGATACGATCCTGAAGATAGCGCGAGAAGTAGCCCGCGTAACGCCGCTGCAGCTCTTGGAGGCGCCAGTCGCTGCCCGTGATGATTTTCCGGCATTCCCGTGCCCCGCACGAACACTCCATCCGCTCTGCGGGATCGCCATCGATCATTGCGTAGTCGATGGTCAACTCCGCCCCGGCAGGAATGTCGCGCATTGCCACAAATGTGATCTGCCCGCAAACGCCGACGTTGGGATTGCAGGAGTGATTCAGGCAGAGGATGTTTGCTTGAACCTCCTCGGCGCTGCGGGGCGCGATGTAGAGACTCTCCTCGATCTGAATCTCAGCGGGTGACACCAGTTCGCGGATCAGCGCCAACGAGGCAGCGTCCATGATGGCTCCGCCCTTGACGGCAACGATCTCCCCCGCTGCGATCGCGTCGCACGCAAAAAGCCCTTGGCCCTGAATCGGGCTCGCGCGCTTTTCGGTCTTTGAACTGAACCAACTACTCATCGGCGACGCCACGGCACCACATAGCTGACTGACGTAGAGCCAACCGGCAGCGGTGCGTTAAGCGTGCCGCAGTCGGCTTGAGCAACATGTTAGACCGCAAGCCCATTGCCACCTCGACCAAAGCGGAAGTAGAACATGAGCATGAGAACTTGCGACTCAGCCATAGCATGAGGCCGATGACATTTGGAACGACGAACAACAGGAGCACAACCACGCCCGTGGATGGATCGCGAATCGCTGTCAGTACGGCCGCCACGAGCATCCATACCGTTGCACCGATCTGCGCTCCGAACCATCCTCCAGCGTTCCAGTGCATGTCTTCTCCCTGATGAGACTGAACGAAACAGTAGAAAAACTCCTGAACAACTCGAACAACAGTGGAAACGAGACAGATGTTACTTCCACCATAATGTAGGCATCCAGAAATCCACCCTCACAACCTTGTACCACTCGGCGCTGCCGGAGGAGGCACTAACATCGCCGCTGTCAGCAGAAAATTAGTTTGTCACCTTTTCTCGCAGGCTGGGAGTATGCGAGTCTGGCCCTATGTCTTCGCGACGTCGCAAGTGATGGTGCGTTGTGCTGTCAACCATTGCCAAACTGAATAGCCCACCACAGCAGACAACCAGCTGATGGCCAGCGTCCACAGTCCGTGGGAGAGAAAATGGGCTCCGCGCAGCTGCTGAGCGACATCGTAAGTAATCCCCAACAGCAGCCCGAATACGAGGCCGGCAAACCGTAAGCGGGGCAGGCGGTCCCGCAAGGCAAAGTAGAGCGCAACGAAAGTGTATCCCCCGCTGGCGTGACCAGCAGGAAAACAGCCACCGCCCGCTGCACTGCCGGGATCGGTCAAGGCGCCCCACCATCCATCCATCCAGGGGTCGGTCCCGCCGAAGAGCGCAAGACTCCACGGACAGCTTACAGGAACGGAAGACTTGAGTACGGCAACCACTATTGGGGCGAGGGGAAGCACTAACGAGAGGTAGAGCAGCGGCGCGCGCACGGCGCGCCACCGAGAGGAGAGGGCGCTTGCCGCCGTCAACGCCCAAACAGTGAGAAGCAGAAAGGCGGAAAAGCGACGCCCGCCTTCATGAATCAGCGTCTCGGTCAGCCAGTGATCCTTCAGCGCCCAGTTCCCGCCCTCGGCAGCGAAAACCATTCGCGCCACAGCGAGGTCTACGCCCTGCCACTCCACTACCACCGCCACACTGATCAGCAGCAGAATCGGCGCCCAGAGATAATGGCGCTCGTATCGGGGTGCCCGGTTGGCTGGCAGCCACCTCACTGATACACGAACTTCATAGGGTCTAGATTCGCCAGCGGGGGTGGCGACCAGGCATTGAGATGCCGACGGTAGATGTAGCTCGCACCCTGGTACAACGCGATCTCCTGCCGCACCAACGGATCGTCAATGCGTGCCTCCTCGGCCGCTATCACCCGGTCCCCGGCCAGCGCATCGGTCTCCATGCGCTTCACCGGGCTGAGCACCACCAACCGGCCCGGCTGAAACAGGCCCAGCGACTGATAGTTGGCGATCAGGGCACGCCCTTTGCCCTGTGGAAAGTTCAACACATCGTGGCCGAAGGCCTTGGAGCGATAACTCATATTGAGCAGTCCGAGCAATGTCGGAGCAAGATCGATCTGGCTCGCCACGGTTGCTACCCTCGCGGGTTGGATCAGGGCCGGTGCATAGATCCAGAGCGGGATATGGTAGCGATCCACCGGCAATGCGCGCTTACCGGCGGCGTTTGCGGTGTGGTCGGCGAGGATGACGAACAGGGTGTTTTCAAACCACGGCTGCTGTCGCGCCTGCTCGATGAACTGCCGCAGGGCGTAGTCGGTGTACTTCACCGCCCCGGCGCGTCCGCTCCCCGATGGGATGTCGATGCGCCCCTCTGGGTACGTGTAGGGGCGATGGTTGGAGGTAGTCATCACATGAAAGAAGAACGGTGCGTTACTGGCGGCTGCACGATCAGCCTCCCGAACTACCTGCCGGTAGAGGTCCTCGTCGCTCATACCCCATGCATTGGTGAAGGTCATTTCAGTGCCTGGGACGGAGGATTGATCGGTAATCTCGTAGCCATTGCCGGAGAAGAAGGCGTTCATATTGTCGAAGTAGCCGCGACCACCGTAGATGAAGCGTGTGCTATAGCCCTTGCTGCGCAGCACGTTGCCCAGCGACCACATTCCGCTCTCACGGCCAATGCGTTTAACGATGGAGCGCCCCGGGGTAGGCGGGATCGACAGCGTCACCGCTTCAAGGCCACGCACAGTACGGGTGCCGGTGGCGTAGAAGTGTTCAAAAAACAGGCTCTGGTCGATCAAGCCATCCAGAAAGGGAGTCAGCCCCGCCCCTTCGCTACTGCCGAACTGACTGAGATACGAGGCGTTGAAACTCTCTAGAGTGACCAGAACCACGTTGCGACGACGCTCGGACCCCGGATTGGTGATCTGGCGTTCGATATCGAACGGCTCGCCGGAGAGATATCGCGCGTTAGGCTCCTCTACCACGGTGCGCAACGTCTGCGCGGCTTCCGCATCGGGGATGGTGGCATAAAACTGCGAATAGTCGAGCTCGTTGTTGCGAAACGCGGCAAAGAATTGGTAAGGCCCGTTGCTGGCCAGTTCTGCCTGCAGCGAGTTGGCGAAACCGTTGCGAGGCGTTTGGCTGACGCCGAGTCCCACCAGCAAAGTGAGGACAAACCAAGCGGCGGTGGCGGTAGTGCGTGTCACAAATCCTTCGTCACGATCATGGGCGCTCGATATCAGAGGACGCAGCGGCCAGTAAAGCACGAGCACTCCCACGCCGATCGCCATCAACATCAAGCCCACCGGATAGGATTGGAGAACGTTATCGATCACCTCTTGGGTGTAGACCAGATAATCGACGGCAATGAAGTTAAAGCGGGAGTGAAATTCATCCCAGAAGATAAACTCCGCAAGGGCGGCGAATCCAAGCACGTAGAGGCTGATCAGCACGCCAAAATGCGAGATTCCTTGTCCGGCCCAACTCCGCCATATGGCATTGGGCGCCAGCCACAACAGGGCCAGGGCGGGTAGGGAGGCGAATAGAAAGAACGCCGAGTCATACAGCCACCCCAACGTGAAAACATGAACCGTTATGCCTAGGGTCAACTCTGGGGAAACGCCGCCAAAGTGAGCGAGCCCTACCCGTACGACGGTGTTCAGCACCAAGGTAACTGCCCACATGAGAAAGAGGAGTCTGAAGCGACCCTCAAAAGCCTGCCACGCGCGCATACGGAAATCCCATCGAGAGGAATTATGGAAAGCCTATCGCGCCAACCTTAAGACCAACTTAAATGGGGTACCCAGTTAGTGTGGGGTGAGACTGCTTTTAACGTTAAGGCATCTCTGATTAAGTCCCAAAGTTTGCGACAATACACGCATTATTTGGAACCGGTAGAAAACGATGAAACAGCAAACATTTGCCGCGGGGGAATTTGAGCAATTTCGAAAACCAACCCGGCGAGAGAAGTTTCTCTCGGAGATGGATGCTGTGGTTCCATGGGATCAGCTTTGTGAGCTCATCGAACCCCACTACCCCAAAGCGGGAAACGGGCGCCCCCCCATTGAACTGGAACGGATGTTGCGCATCTACTTCCTCCAACACTGGTTCAACTTGTCGGATCCAGGCGCCGAGGAAGCGTTGTATGAATCTCGCTCCATGTGTCTTTTCGCCGGCATTGACCTTGGGCGTGAGCCGGTTCCCGACGAGACGACGATTCTCAATTTTCGTCATCTGCTGGA
>QQUJ01000010.1:600000-795078 GCA_008501635.1 Pseudomonadota bacterium | reverse complement strand
CTTTCATCGACTGGGCATCCTCAACCAACGAACCAAACAAATACTGATGCCAAAACAATGGCATCACATCAGTGACTAAGGTGTAAACCATGTGCCCGGTTCAATTCGTAAACAATGTTCGGGTTGCGCAGGAGACTCAGGGAATTGCCGCGCTGCGCAGGGCGCCGCCAAGTGTATCGATGATCTGCGCGATCTGCGCCTCTTCGACGATCAGCGGTGGCGACAGGGCGATGATGTCGCCGGTGGTGCGGATCAGCACGCCGCGCTCGAAGCATTCGCGAAACACGGCCATGGCGCGTGCGGTGGGTTCGCCGGGCTTGGGCTCCAGTTCCACCGCGCCGACCAGCCCGAGGTTGCGGATATCGATCACGTGCGGCAGTCCGCGCAGCGAGTGCAGCGCCTCCTCCCACACAGGTTCCAGTTCGCGGGCGCGTTCGAACAGACCCTCCTCGCGGTAGACCGCCTGCGCCGCCAGCCCCGCAGCGGCGGCCAGCGGGTGGCCGGAGTAGGTATAGCCGTGGAAGAGCTCGATGGCCTGGGGCGGACCCTGCATGAAGGTCTGATAGATATCGCCCTGGACCAGCACCGCGCCCATGGGTACCGCGCCGCTGGTCAGGCCCTTGGCACAGGTGATGAGATCGGGCGTCACGCCGAAACGCTGGGCGGCAAAACTGGTACCCAGGCGCCCGAAGCCGGTGATCACCTCGTCGAAGATCAGCAGAATGCCGTGACGATCGCAGATGGCGCGCAGCCGCTCCAGGTAGCCCTGCGGCGGCAGCAGCACGCCGGCCGATCCCGCCATGGGCTCGACGATCACTGCGGCGATGGTGGAGGCATCGTGCAGTGCCACCAGGCGTTCCAGTTCATCGGCAAGATGCGCGCCCCACGCCGGCTGGCCGCGCGAGTACGCATTGTGCTGCAGATCGTGCGTGTGCGGCAGATGATCCACCCCCGGGAGCAACGGTCCAAACGCCTTGCGGTTGTTTCCCAGGCCGCCCACCGAGATGCCGCCGAACCCGACCCCGTGATAACCCTTCTCGCGCCCGATCAGCCGGGTACGCGACGCCTCGCCGCGCGCGTGGTGATAGGCCAGCGCGATTTTCAACGCGGTGTCCACCGCTTCGGAACCGGAGTTGGTGAAGAAGACGTGATCCAGCCCCGTTGGCGCCAGGTCGGCGAGCCGCTCGGCCAGTTCGAAGACCTTGGGGTGGCCCATTTGAAACGCCGTGGCGTAGTCCATTTCGCCCGCCTGGGCACGGATCGCCTCGACGATACGCGGGTGGCAGTGCCCGGCATTGCAGCACCACAGGCCGGCGATGCCGTCCAGCACCTGACTGCCGTCGACGGTCCGGTAATACATCCCCTGCGCGCCGACCATCAGCCGGGGGTGCTGCTTGAAGGCGCGATTACCGGTGAAGGGCATCCAGTAGGGTTCGAGGTCGAGCGGGGGCGGCTGTATAGCGGTCATGACGCCGATTCCTGGGACAGGTGTGGGGTGTGTGAACAGCCTAGCTTGGCATCGAATTTTTAACAATATTTGAACGCAATGAGTTAACTCATTGTATTTACGATAATAAACTTCTATTTTGTTAAGTATGTTCAACGCTTAAACAGGAGAACTGGACTTTGGACGATATCGGACTTCGTTTGCGCCGCCTGCGCGAGCTCCGCGGTCTCTCGCAGCGCACCCTGGCGCGTCTCTCCGGCGTGAGCAATGCCACCATTTCACTGATCGAGAACCGGCGCACCGACCCCTCGCTGGGGCTGTTGAAAAAGGTCCTCGACGCCATCCCCATCTCGCTGGGCGACTTCTTCGGCATGGACGTGCACCGTGCCGAACAGGTCTTCTACGGTGCAGAAGAGCTGGTGGAGATCGGTAGCGGGCCCATCTCCTATCGCCAGGTGGGGGGCGATCTCGGCCAGAGCAAACTGCAGATGCTGTACGAGACCTATGCGCCGGGTGCCGACACCGGGCAGTCGCTCCTCACTCACGACGGCGAAGAGTCCGGCGTGGTGATCAGCGGGCGCTTGGAAGTGACGGTAGGTGAGCAGGTGCGGGTGCTGCGCGCGGGCGATGCCTACCGCTTCAGCAGCAGCACCCCCCACCGCTTTCACAACGTCGGGCGGGAACCTTGTGTCCTGGTCAGCGCCTGCACGCCACCGAGTTTCTAGAACCTATCCCGCCATTCGCCGAGGATTTCAAGACAGTTTCGAAGGAACTACCCCATCGGGAGCGGTCCAAGAGAAGTCGGGAGGGAGCGCATAGCGCAGGCCGGTGACCACCTGGAAAGGCGGGATACCCACCCGGTGCAACTCGAGAGAAGGACACTATGACACGCAGCCACTTTACCAATCCTTTTGACGCACTGCCAAACACGCTTCCGATCTTCCCTCTGCCAGGGGCGGTGCTCCTGCCCGGTACGCAACTCCCCTTCAATATCTTCGAACCGCGCTACCTCAACATGGTTTTTGATGTGCTGGGAGAGCATCGGCTGATCGGCATGGTGCAACCCAAACCCGCCAGCCTCCACAGCCGCAAACCCGAGGTGATGGGCACGGGCTGCGCGGGACGCATCAGTTCGTACTGCGAAACGGCGGACGGGCGTCTGCTGATAGCGCTGAGCGGGGTGTGTCGGTTCGACGTCGGCGAAGAGATCCCCACCACCCGCGGCTACCGCAAGGTGGTGGCCGACTGGTCGCACTACCAGGGCGACTACGCCATCGAACAAGCCAAGCTGACCGAACGGCGCCTGCTGCTGAGCCGCCTGCGTATCTTTTGCGACACACACCGCATGGAGATCGCCTGGAACGCACTGGAGCGGATGGGCGATGGCGGCATGGTCAATTTCCTCGCTACGCAACTACCGCTGGAAGACGGAGACAAACAGGTGTTGCTGGAGGCACCGGATATCGCCGCGCGGGCACGTCTGCTGATGGGGATGCTGGAACCGGCTCATCGCCGCGAAAAGCGGCCGGGCAGGCTGCACTGAAGCGACGACGACTGGTTCAGGGACACCGGACTTGACAGCTCGCGGTACCCTGGCAGCCCAGCGTTATGGGACGCGATTGCAGGCGCCCGCCACCGATGCATCGGCTCATGTTTCGGGAACCCTGCGCATCACCAGTATTCCGCGGACGAACGCGACGATAGCCATGGGTATCAGAATGAGGAATCCGGCGATAACGAAGGTGATCAGGGCGGCAAAAATAGCGAAGCCCGTATCACCGGGTTTGGATGCCGCCATATTGTTCCAGAGCGGTACCGCCAGCAGCGCCGCCAGCCCCAGATGTGCGGCGAACGGATAGAGCGCGGACACCGCCCCGAAAAGCTTCCGGTAAGAGCGCCGCGTGCTCTGGTTGCGCGCCGCAAACCAGGCGCCCTCCTTGACGCCCCAGACGCTCACTTCGTCGCCCTCGGTGCAGGGCACAAGGAAATTCACCAACTCGACCACGCTGCGATTGCCGTCGCCGTCCTTGAGGTGGATGACCTGATACCGGGTGGTCTTCGATTTGATTTTACCCTTGACCGGCAGTGACATGTTGGGTGCCAGCTTGTGCGCGAGATCCGGGGTGCTGACGCTGCCCGTGGTCTCCGTTTCGCTGCGTGTCACCTCTTTGATGACAGTGCCGGAGACCTCGTACAACGCAAACTTCCGCAACAGTGCACTACCCTCTGCAATTTTCTTCATCGGTGCATCCCCCACGTTCACGTTTCACTCCCATCACGGATTTTCAGGTGATCCGCTACCTGGCAAGCTGCCAGCCGGCATCGGTTTCGACGAAGGCAACCTTCGCCTGCAGCGGCTGACCTGACTTTGCGGCGTTGATGAGCCGTTGCATCTCACCCTGCCGCACCCCCGCGGCGAACTGGGGGTCCAGCGCAAAATCGGGCAGTATCGCCGCGTACTTCGCAACCGCTGTCACGTAGTTACGACCGCCGCGCTGAAACGGCTCCGAGACGTTCACTACGTCCTCAATCTTGGTTGCGGCAAAACAGAGCCCGTTCCGTCCCTTGAAATAGGGCTGGGCCATCCCGGTCAGGGTATAGGTGTGCGCATTCAGCCCCGTTCCGCCCGGCGGTGGTGGCCGCTTCTTGACCGAAACCTCGAACAGGCCAAGTTTTGCCAGGGTTTCGAATTGGTGAATCGTCGCCGTGGAAAGCCGATCGGCTTCCACCGTGACGGGGAAAGCTGTCACGCTCTGCACATCGATGGCGCGCACGCATCCCGCCGGTTCCGCATCGAAGACCCTCTGGACCAGCGCCATCAGCTTTTTTCTGGACGGCCCGCTGCCGGCGCCGGTGAGGCTGCCCGCCAACTCCTGCCAAGCGGCCATGCTCAACTCTTTGGACGTCGTTGCGTCCTTGATGCGGGTGCCGACCAGCATCTTCGGTTTGCCGGCCACCGCCTCCACCGACTTCATCTCGACGGTGACGGTGGTGCCCTTCGGGGTCAGCATGGTCAAGGTATGCGTGCTGCCAAACAGTCCAGGCGCCTCGTAGCTCGAAAACTCATGGCCACTGTCGGGGAGGCTGCAGACGAAAGCACCGAGGCTCGATTCCCCGTCCGGTCCAAGCAACGGGGTTCCAGCCTCCTTGGCGATTCCGTGTTTCTCCAGCGCCTGGTTGCAGGCGATGACTTGCAGTTGTGCATCGATTTCATTGAGCCGCTGCGCGACAGCGGCATGGTAATCGGGAATGTTTCGGGGTGTGGGCTGGTGGGTGAACAAGCCGGCAACCGCCGTGCGAACCTGCTCCTTGCCCTCCGCACTCACGGGGACTGCCTTCAGCTCGGCGACGAACTCCGGCAGCGCCGCCTGCGCCAACTCGTTCAGCTTGGTGGCGTAGGCGTTGTTAAAACCCTTCCAGTTGCGGCTTTTGAGCTTGCCCAGTTCGGTGGCGGTCTTGACCCGGAAGGCGATCATGTCGCGCATTCCCGCGAGCGTCTGCGGAAACTTGTAGAACTCGGCGCTCGCGGTGCTCAGTAACAGGTCCGTGAGTTGAAACGCATGCTCCTGCAGCGCCTTGAGGTGCGACTGGTATTCGGCACCGAGCCCGGCAAGCAGCGGCTCTTTGGTCATCGCTTCGATCTTGGCGATATTCTCCTGCGTGGGCTGCATCCTGCGCATCGCCTCAAGCTGGGCAGCGCGCAGAGCAGCTGCTTCGCCATAGGTTTTGTAGTTCGCCTTCTGGCGTGCCATATCCTCGAGCACGTGGACTTTCTGTCGCGAGATGTTGCGGAAAACGAACATGATGTAGCTGTCGGCGTTGCCGAGCGTCACGCGGCGCGGATCACGCGGCCCGAGCTGGCGAAACAGCCCCCGGTTGGCAAGCCGGCACGACTCGGCTTTCTCGGCCAGTTTGACCAGTTCATCCGGAGTCGCTTCGGGGAACGGCGCACCGAACACCGGCACCCAGTTCTCGTCCTTGAGTCCCGAGAGCAGACCCTTGCCGGAACGGAATTGGTGTTTTGCCATCTGGGTATTGACGTTATCCACCGCTCCCCCTTTGGCGGCCCAGTTTATGATCGCGACACAATCGGGGATGGTGATCCTGGCGGCGACCGGCATGCTCGTCGCAACACCGAGGATCACCGTGAGAAGCGAGGTGGAGATCAGTCTACGGTTCATGACAACTCCCTGGAGATAGAGTGCGGCCCAGGAATTCAGTGTCATGATCTGGAGTGTCGGACGCACCCCCCAATTGGGGGTTTCCATCGCCTGTCAGACGAACTGAGAGGGCAGCGGGAGACGCCCCCAGCTATGGCCTCCGCCATGGCTGGCCATCACATACCGTGAAGAAATACCTGTTCCGACAGGATCTTGCGGACCAGTTCCAGTTGTCTGGCCGAACCGGTCTTCTGCAGTGCCAGCTTGAGATAGCCACGCGCGGTTTCGTAGGTGACACCCATTGCCTCCGCGCTGCCGCGCAGCGTATCGCCCCTGACGAGGTGACGGGCGAGCCGCGCCTCCGCGGAGGTCAGACCGTAACGCCGCCGCAGCCACTCGGCCGGCACCATGGGTTCCGATTCAGGATCGTTGATCAACAAGACAGCGGCATCACGACCGCCAAGAAACGGGGTTTCCACATCGCACGGCAAGGGGAGCGCCATCAGATACAGGGGACGTTTCATGTCGGGACGCCGCAGACTGACCCGACGCGGCACCGCGTCAGCCTGCCCGCCATGGAGATTCAGGGCCAGATGCACCATCCCATCGAGCCTGCGGCGGTCGTCGCGGTGGGCAGCCGTTACCATTCCATCGCGCAGGTAGATGCCGTCGCGCTGATCGAGAAGTGTCTGTGCAAACCGATTCGCCAGCGTAATCCGCGCCTGTCCGTCGAGAAATATCACGCCAAATTTGAGGCGGTCGATGACATGCAGCGCCGCATGCAGCCTATGCTCCTGTATGGCCAAGCGGCGCGCCATGTTTACAGCATGCGCCATATGGCCGGAAAGTTGTCCGAAACGTGTGATTTCCCGGCGGGTGAAAGCTCTGCCGGCTCGCGGTCGGTAAACAAAGAACTTTGTGCGCTGCTGGCCTTGGTGAAGCAGAGTGGTTCCGAGAGTGTGGATAAAATCCTGCGGCTTCATCCACTCGTTGTATAGAGCGGTACGGCGGTAATAGCCGGGGGTGCCGTGGTACTCATCGAGCGAACGGTCGGTGCGGATGGTTCTGGGCGCCTGCAGCTCGGGAATTTTCGCCCAGGGATTCCGTTGCAGGAAGCGTTCGATATACGAGGAGAGATAGTTTTCGTCGACACCACGCAAGTGCAGCAGCGACACATTCGGCGTGCGCCGTTGGGTAGTCTCGAACGTGTACAAGCCGGAGGCGATGCCCCCGAACTGCTCCTGCATCGATGTCAGCGCAACCGGCCAGGCCGATGCATCCAGCGCTGCGCTGTAGATCTGAGCAATGATCGGACCGTTACTATCCATTTCCTGCTCTTCGCCACTCCGGGAGGCAACCACACGGGAATTGGCATTTAACCTGCGGGTATTATGCTTTTTATGCTTTTATAGAAGCCTCTGAGCCGGAGATTGTCAATTTTTTGCGGCGGACTCCCCACCCCGCGCTCCCGACAACGACCGGAACCGGGGAAATGTCAGAGGATTGGCCCGCGAAGGAGAAACCTCATGGAAGCCGGACTTCCGATCAAGGTGCTGCTGCCGTTCGTCATCGCAATCCTGATGTTCGGCATCGGCATGAGTCTTACGCTGGGCAACTTCGTCAGTCTCAAATCGGCACCCAAAGCAGCCGTATTGGGCCTGCTCAACATGTTCGTACTTTTTCCACTACTGGCATTTGTACTCGCGTGGGCATTGGATCTCCCGCCGCACCTTGGCATCGGCCTGGTGTTACTGGCCGCGTGCCCTTCCGGCTCGACATCGAATCTGTTTACCTACCTGGCCCGGGGTGATGTGGCCTTGTCCATCACGTTGACCGCAGTCAGTAAAACGCTACCGGTGCTGACCATCCCCCTCTACGTCGGTCTGGCATCCCTGATATTCGCGGGCGAAGAACGCTCGCTATCGCTCCGCTTCGCCGACATCTCGGAACGCATAGCGGTGGTGGTGCTGTTGCCGACCGCCGCCGGAATGGCGCTGCGCCACTTTCAGTCCGGCTGGGCACAGCGCATCCGCCCGTATGTCACCCGCATCGGCGTGGTGCTGCTGATCGCTCTTATCGCTGCGCTCGTTTGGCGTGAGCGCAACACCCTTCCGGGCATGATGCTCGCTGCCGGCCCCGCGACGCTGGCACTGTGCCTGCTCGGTGTGGCGTGCGCCTATCTCACTGCGACCCTGTTCAGGTTAGCGGATGAGCAGCGCATCACCCTCATCCTCGAGATCTGCATCCAGAGCGGCGGAACCGCTATCGCTATCGCTGCCGGTATCCTCGGCTCTCCTGCGCTGGCGATTCCCGCAGCCGTCTATTCGCTGATCATGTACCTGGTCGCAACGATGATTGTCGTCGGCAAACGCCTGCGCAGCGCGGCTCCTGAGGCGGCACGCGATTCCCTTTCAGGATGAGCCGCACCGGTTCTCGCCTGCAACCGGCAATGGCCCGGATCTGCTCGAGCAATGTACGTGGGGGTTGTTGATCCAGGGAACCTCTGATTAAGTCTGTTTAGATGAGAGTGTTGTCCAGAAACGACGAGTTCAAGGCGGAAAGCGCGGGTAATAGGCAGTTATTACCAAGCTTTCCAACGCCGAAATCGTCGCTTCTGGGCCGCAGAATCGCTGAACACGACTTGATCAGAGGTTCCCTAGGTTACAACTGAATGGCGGGGCCCAGGCTGGCTGGCCGCAATTCGCCGGCTATCGTTCAGAACGCTACGGCAAACGTGAGTGACACTTCCGCCTGCCAGAGCGCATCGCTGTCGAGCGTGATTCGGCAACGGCCATTGGTGCAGAACAATTCGCCTGAGCTGTTGAACGCGGTACCGATGGCTCGCGCCTCGAGGCGCAGATTGGAGCTGCGCGTCACAGGAAACAGGTAACCGGCACCGAGCCCGAGGGAAAACCGGGTTTCGGATTCCAGCAATGCGCCTTGCGGTTCAAAACGGGTAAGCCCCACCGATCCCATCACATAGGGACGGTTGAGCGCGTCGTTCAATTCATAGATACCGCCGATATGCAGATAGCGTACGTTCATGTCGAACAGCGGATCGCCCGTCAAGAGTCCGCCGGCCTGGGTGCGTGTCGATTGTTCCGTGTAGAGAATTTCGACGAAGGTGCGGCTGCTCTGGGCTATGCGCACCACCACACCGCCGCTGGTGCCTTCGTCCAGATCGAGCGTCTCGCCGGTGACGGCATCCTCAAAATTACCGCCCGAACGAAAGCCGCTGAAAATGCCAATGTCGTAGGTCGTGTGCGAGCCATTGCCGTTCTGCCCGAACGCCGCGAACGAAGGCAGGATGAGGCAGACGCCAAGAATCAGTGAACGGGCATTGAGCACGGCAATTTACGATCCGGTGGACACGAGCACGCCCTTAGCTTAGCCCGGGCGGCCCTTGAATACAGGGATCTGGGTCACTCTCGGATTGTGACCTGGTTGCTCACGCGGCATCGACCGCCAGCACTTCTGCAGGGCGCCCCTTGCGATCACGCTGCGCCCAGACCGCATAACGGCCCGCCGCCAGGGGCTGCTGCCGACGTCGATTGATCACCTGTACCGCCTCGGGGCCAAGCTCCAGCACCGGCATGCGTCGATTGCCGAAGGTGCGGAACAGCTGCTCGGCAGCGCGCAGGCGCTGTGCGATCCAGTCCGGCGTTCTACCCGTCACCAGACTGTGATGGGCGTAATCCCACAAAAGGAGCTGCGCAGCGACGGGATCGGCTGCCAGCAGGTCGGCCAGCGCGGCGGCCAACAACCCAAAGGCGTGATCGGGCTGCACGCGATCCGTCGCCAGCGGCTGCGCAGCACCGGTCAGCAGATGATCGAAGAGCTTGCTGACCTGCTCATCGAAGTGGCGGCCGACCATCCAGGCCAGGGTGTTGCGGGCCAATCCACTGTTCCAGAGCCGCTCCAGCAATTCCGCGTAGTGTTTGAAGCGCATCAGTTCGGCATGGGAAAGGTGCGCATGGCAGAGTATTTCGTAGGGAGGCTCGGCATCCCAGCGGTAGCCGAATCGTTCAGCCTGTGCGCGCAATGGTGTGCCTGGCAGCAGTTTGAGAATACCCAGTTGCAGGTGGTCCGCGCAGAGGAGAAACACGGCATCCAGTGATTGACGGCAGGATTCCGCGTCCTCGTCGGGCAAACCGACGATGAGATCCAGATGCACGGGGTGTTTGTGCAGCGCCACCAATTGGCGAATGCGCGCCAGTCCGCGCGGCACATCCATCACCCGCTCGATGCGCTCCAGGACGGGGCCGGACAGCGTCTGCAAGCCAATCTCGAACTGAAATTTGCCGGACGGTGCCTGGGCAAACAGGGCAAGCGCCTGATCGGAGACGCGGTCGGGATTGAGCTCGAGGTGAAAACGCAGGGTATCGGGGGTGGCCAGGAAACGTTCCAGCAACTGCAGGGTGTGCTCGGCACCGAGATGAAAACTTCGGTCGAGCAGTTTGATGGTCTTGTTTTCGAGTCGAGCGAAAACCGCGAGATCCGCATCCACCTGCGCCAGCGATGCCGTGCGCAGGCGATCGGTGCTGCTGGTGCAGAAGGTGCAACGGTAAGGACATCCGCGCGAGGTCTCCCAGTAAACCAGATGCTTGTCCAGCGCGCCCAACCCGCAGCTATAAGGCGACACCCACTGCGACGGATCCAGCATCTGGAGCGCGTTACGGTGAATCCCGGCGCAGTCGTCGCGCCACACCAGCCCGGATACTCTCTCGCGAGCACCGTCCCCGTAGAGGCACCAGCGCGCCAGATCGCGAAACCCCGGCTCGCCCTCGCCATCGATGACAAAGTCGATGCTTGCCTCGTTCGCCAACAGCTCCTCGCCACGCGGCCCTGCCTCCGGGCCGCCGAGCACGATCTGCACGTCGGGCACCAGCTGCTTGAGATTCCTTGCCAGTCGCAGCACGGGCTGGATGTTCCACAGATAGGTCGAGAATCCCACCAGCCGGGGTTGCGCCTCCACCAGTTCGGCGAACAGCGCTTCGTTGCTCGATTTGACCAGCCCTTCATGAATCGAGAGCCCGTCGAAATAGGGCTCGTCGCGGCAGAACGCCGCAATCGAACGCAATGCCAATGAACTGTGGTGATACCCCGCGTGCAGGGTGACCAGGGCAATGCGCTGAAGGGGGCTCTGTTCGATGCTCGAGTTCATTCGCAGCGGAAGGGGTGGCGGCGGTACCTTGCCCATTGTACCCCGCTCATCTCATCCGTGCCCCGATGCGCATCGGCGATGCAATCGACCCTGCAGACAGGGTGCGCGGACGATCCTGGGCAGGTACACTCCCACTGCTCATGGAAATCCTCGCGAACGACATCCTCCCCGATGGGACAACCGACGCCTCCGAACGCCCGTCGCGGCTGCTCAAGTCCCTGGGCGCCGTCCCCTATCTGCGGCTTCGCACCACCGAGCAGGTCGGCGATCTCCCGATCCACTGCGAGGTCTTTGCATCCGCCCCCGCGGCACCGCTGCTGGTTTTTCTGCCGGGCATATCCACCTATTCCGCCCTCTACGCAAAGATGCTCTACCGCCTTTCGCAGCATGGCTTCAACGTCGTGGGCATCGACCTGCGCGGGCACGGTCATTCGGGCGGCCCCCGCGGCGAGTACACGGTGGAGGCGGTACAGGAGGATGTGAGAGCCGTCATCGACCACTTCGCACCACGGTTTGGTGGCCCCGTGATGCTCTATGGATACTCTATCGGCGCCCCCCTGGCGCTGGCAGCCGCCGAAAACGACGAACGGGTCAAGGCGCTACTCTGCCATACACTGTTTGTCAGCGAGCATGCACCGGACCTGCTGCATCTTTGGGGCTGGCACTGGCTGCGCTATCTGAGCTTCTTCGCGCCGCACATGCATCTGACGCTGCAACGCCTGTTTCGTCTGCAGGATCTGATCCCGCAGCGCAGGTTCCACAAGCTGATCGACAAGGATCCGCTGCTGGTCAACAGTTATCCGCTGATGACCTTCTCCAGCGTCTTCAATCGCCGCACTCGCGTGGCGCATGAAGAACTGCCGTTTCGCGCCGCGATTATCTCCGGTGACCAGGATGAACTGGTCTCCTTCGGCTACCTGGAGCGGCTGGTCAGCACGCTGACCCATCCCTTTGAACTGATTCCGATTGCCGGCGGCACCCACATGCTACCCTTCTGGCAACCGGAGCACTGCGCCGAACTGGCGGCAGAGTGGCTGAGACGCGAACCCTGATCGCACCCACACCAAAATGAAAACCATCGGTAGCGAGTCTCGCGCGAAAGGTGAGGCAAAAACCCTTGGAGGATACCCCCGCCACCACACCAGTGCTGGTGCCTGAGGCACCCGCCTCGACCGAAGCGCGCTGGGGAGCGATTTACGCAACCCTGGCCTTTCTCACCTGGGCCGCACTCCCCATCTATTTCAAGGCCGTCGCCGAGGTACCGCCATGGGAGGTGCTTGCGCATCGTGTCTTCTGGTCGGCGTTGTTCGTGGCGTTGCTGCTGTTGCTGTGGCGCAAAGGTGACGGGCTGCTGACGGTACTGCGCAAGGGCCGCCTGATCCTATGGCTGACGCTTTCGGCGCTGCTGGTGTCGACCAACTGGCTGATCTTTATCTGGGCCATCGCCAACGATCACGTGCTCGAATCGAGCCTCGGCTACTACATCAATCCGCTGCTGAATGTCGCATTGGGAGTGCTGGTGTTGCGCGAGCGTCTGCGCCGCGCGCAATGGATAGCCATCGCCATCGGCACTGTTGGCGTTTCCAATCTGATCTGGCAGTACGGACAGATACCGTGGGTGGCACTCAGCCTGGCGCTCACCTTCGCGTTCTACGGGTTGATACGCAAACGCCTGCCGGTGGACGCGTTGACGGGGCTATTCGTCGAAACGGCGCTGCTCGCACCCCTGGCGGCGGGTTACCTGATCTATCTCGGGTTGAGTGATGCCGGCGGCGCCTTTGGCGGCGTGCGCTGGCAACTGGATGTGCTGCTGGCGATAGCGGGCGTATTGACCGCGTCACCGTTGATACTGTTCGCGGCCGCCGCGCGGCGCCTTACCCTCTCGACACTGGGTCAACTGCAATACACCGTACCCACGGGGCACTTTCTATTGGCGGTGCTCGCCTTTGGCGAACCGTTCACCAGCGCGCACGCGGTGACCTTCACCTGTATCTGGATTGCCCTGCTGATCTACGCGCTGGACACCTACCGCAGTGGTGCCACAAGCTTGCGCACCAAGACGCCGCCCGCCAGTTGACCGCTACTCCACCGCCACGGCCGTGCCGGTAATGCTCACCATCAGCATACCGTTCTCCTTGCCGAGCACCTCGTAATCGACGTCGACGCCGACGATGGCGTTGGCGCCCATCTCCTCGGCCTGTTCGGTAAGCTCTTCGAACACCTCTTCGCGCGCTTTGCGCAATACCTTCTCGTACGAACCGGAGCGCCCGCCAACGATGTCACGTATTCCGGCGAACATATCGCGAAATATATTGGCGCCAACGACAGCGTCGCCCGCCACGACACCCTTGTACTCGCGGATCCGTTTGCCGTCGATGCCACCCGTAGTTGTGATGATCATGGAGTTCTCCCTTGCAGGTTATCGCCACTTTTCGCTAATCGTAGCCGAACCGCACCAATGGCGCAGTGGCAAACAACGGTGGCTAGTCGAGCGCTTGCGGCTCGGGGAGCGCAGCGGACGGAGGTTCGATCCCGACTGTCTCCTGGAGCGGACTGTTCAGGGGGTGGCCCTGAAAGAAGCGCCATAGCCACTCCGATACAGGCGGCGCCTCAGGATAACTGAACCGTCCGGGACGTCCTCCGTACCAGCCATGCCCGACTCCCGCCAGGAACAGCGTTTCGATGAAGGTGCGGCGCTGGTCGCCGCGGTATTTCACATGCTCCCACCGCGTAGCTCCTGAAGCACCCCGCCGCGAACTGGCCCGCTTGTGCAGATCGATGCCAAAACAGAGCGCCCAACTGTCGCGGAGATTGCGTGCCGCCTGGATTGCGACCGTTGCATCGTCTTCGGAGTGGACAACGAACAGCGGCACCGGGCGTTTCTTGGCGCCCATCTCCGCATCCATCTCCCGTACCAGTTCGCGGATGGGACGGTAATGCCCGGCAATGTGGTGAACGAACGCCACCGCACGCGCTGTTTCGCCGTAAGGGACTCCGGCAACGGCGGCACCCGACGCGATCTTGGTCGCACGCGCCACCATCAGCGCGACCGCCATACCCGCTCCGGAGGAGAGTCCCGCAACGTGAACACGGTGCCTGTCGACCTGGTAGGTGGCCTGCACCTCGCGCAGTATCTGCCACAGATCTTCGACCTCGCCGGCGCCCGCGTGTATCTCGCTGCGCAGCCACCAGCCCCAGCAATTGCGGTTGCGCAATCCGGAATAGGTGGTGACGAAGGGATACACGACCAGGAACCCTTCCCGATCGGCTACCTTGTCGAAGGCCGAGATGCGCTGGATATCGGCATGGGTCTGCCGGCAACCATGCAACACCATCACCACGGGCAGGGGAGTTCGGCCGTTGTAGTTGGGCGGCACGTGCACCCGGTAGCGGCGATCCCGTGAGCCCGCATAACGACGCGCGCGAAACCGGTAGTCGGCATCCTGTCTGCCCGTCCGGCGCCGTTCCAACCACGATTCCTGAAGGGCGCGCAGCAGCTTTGGGAAACGGGCCACCGATTGCGCCAGCCTGCGCGGTAAAGTCCAGACAGCGGGCGATTGCCGCGTCGCGATGCGCTCAGCCGTCGATGCCAGCCACTGCGTGGCGCCGCGGCGCCACCCGGCCATCGCGTACTTTGTGTTGCCGCTCATCTCGCGCAACCGGCGTACCCATTCACCCATTGCGCTGCGTATCGATCCACACACCGGACACCGGCGCAGCCACGATCCGCTGGGGCGCGGCGGATTACCGCGATACCGGGCACGCGCACGGTCCAACGCCGCGCGGTAGGTGCCGGAGGGAGCGGTGTCTCGTTTCCGTTTTACCATCGAACAATCTGGGATTTCTTCGTCTACGCCGCCGCGGGGGCAACGTTCGAACTGCAACGTATCGTGACCGGGCTTGCCATTCTTTCCCAAGCTGCGCGGACATCGGCCAACGCTGCGCAGCCCGTTGGGAGCAAGGCACAGAGTTCAGGTGTCAACCGCAAGGAGCGCTGAGGAACCTCTATCGAGCTACAGGGACTACGGTGGCCATTGTAGCGTTGATACCCGTTCGACCCGGGTGATCTCGTTCACAGCATCGGCGTGCGTGGAGATCCGACGGCGTTCAGACCGTGGATTTCCAGTGTTCCGTTGGACGCACAAGGCTTCCGCCATCGACGACCGCATCGCTTCCCCTATATACCCGCTTCCTCCTCCTCAAGGATCTCCGACTCCTGATCGGCGTCTGCTGCCCACTTCTGGATATCCGCATCGGCCAACAGGTGATCCATGTAACGGTGCGCCACCGCATCGACCGGCACGTCGTAGGTTTTGAAGCGCAAGACCACGGGTGCGTAGAAGGCATCGGCAATGGAAAATGCACCGTAGAGCCACCCACCGCCGCGGCCAAAGCGCTCGCGCGCTTCACCCCAGACCGACATGATCCTGTCGATATCGCGTTTCAATGCTTTCCCCACATCCACTTTCCGTCCTTGAGCCCTGCAGTTCATGGGCAGGGCCGAGCGCAACGTATCGAATCCTGAATGCATCTCGGCGCACGCTGAGCGCGCATGGGCACGCGCCATTCGCTCTGCCGGCCACAACCGATGGTCGGCGCACTCGTTGAGGTATTCGCAAATCGCCAGGGAGTCCCACACCGATACCCCATCCACCATCAGGACCGGCACGCGCCCCGCCTGCGTATAGTCACCGATGTGGTTATCGAACGCCGGTTGCAGCAGCGAGAGATTGACCTCATCGAACGGCAGGCCGGATTTGCGGGCGGCGAGCCATGCCCGCAGCGACCAGGAGGAATAATTTTTGTTGCCGATTACCAGTGTCAACTTGTTCATGCAGTCCTCACTCAACCTTCCCTCATCGCCACGCGGCCCTACCGCGCACGAAACATAACGCACCCGTATTCGCGCCGCGTCTGAAAATGGGCCAGTTCGTCATCGAGGCGGGCGATTGCCCGCAGCGGATTGTCTTTCTGCAGTTCGACGCTTTCGCAAAGCCCGAACCCGTCCTGTTCATCAGAAGATTGCAGGTTGGGATTGAACTCGTAGCGCCAGTGGGTGCATTGCTCACAATTGCCACACTCAACCATACCGTCGCCCCTGTCAGTTGCCCGTCAACCAAGTGTAGCCGTGCAACACCAACCCATCGACTACCCACATCAAAGCCACATAACGAATGTTCCATGCTACGAAATTAGCGCCTGGAATGCCGAATCTGCCCTGCATTGCCAGGTGCATGCCCGAAAGCGGCGAAGCGCACAGCCCCAGCGACCACGCCATCAGAAAGAGCAGTCCCAACAGGTTTGGATCCGCGACAACGGGCATGAGGATTCCGCCCGCCACCGAAATGCTGATGACCGGATGCACACCGGCGATCGCCAGAAGGATCATGACAGCGAGCAGTCCCGTGGCGTCCAGCGGACCAAAGTCGCTGATCAACGCGCCCAACCCGAGGCCCTCCGCGGTACTTGCAATTCCGGCGGCGAGAACACCGGCGGCCAGGAACAGCAACAGCTCACCGGCCATCTGCGGCAATCCCCGCCGTACATGCCGCGACAGCACTGGCAGCGCACGCGCGCCGTCGCGGTACAGCAAGCCGACGCAGGCGATCAGGGGTGAGAGCAGAGAGATCCAGGTCAGGATGCGCACCTCCGACCAGATCTCGTGCAATACGAGCACGCAGACCGTGAGCAGTGCGGGTAGAGCGAGCGCAGCGAAGTGCATTGGATACCCGCGAAACGCGTTCACCTCAGGATCGCGTCCAAGTCCGAAGCCCGTAACGGCCAATGCCACCAGCGCAACGGGTAACCCGACCATCGACAGGGTCTGCAACTGCGATCCAGGGGCGCTGGTCAGCGCCACACCCATCGCCGCAAAGAACGGAGACCAATTGGCCGCGGTGCTAAATCCGCGTGACAATACCACGGCCTGTAGTCGCGTCAGTGGCGCGCGCGCCGACTGCCTCTCACCGACAATCATGAGCGCCGAGAGATTGATGAACGCACCGAAAAAGTGGATACCCAACAGCGTGCGCCACATAGCGCGTTTACCCTCGGGCAACGACTCGTGCCGCTCGGCGACAGGGAGCGCTATCAAGCGCAGGAAACCCACGCCAACCAGCATTGCCAACAGGATCTGGTTGGCGCTGACAGCCGCACCGAGGCGCGAGCCGACGCCAAGCGTCGTTCCCCAGACCAGTCCTGCGATCCCCACGGTGAGCATGGCAACCACCTGAACGCGCAACGCGCCATTCAGTCGTCTGGCCAGCAGCATTCCCGCGCCCCACCCCGCCAGCCCCGCCCATTCGGCGGGAAACGATCTGCTGAAGCCGTTCACGAGCGAAAGCACAAGAAGCGCCAGCAACAGCCAGCCGGCGCTTGCGTCTTTCAGCTGCTGGTTACTCCCCATCGGTCCAACTATTCCTGCCGTTGCCGGGTTTCATATCCAAAAGCGGTGGCACTCCCCTTGTCTCGATTTCGCCTTGCGATTGCGCGCGACAGGAGCGCAATCTATCATCCTTCAACCATGGAACACGCGCGTTTCTTAAGGAATCACTATTCGATGGGACGAATAGTGGTGATGATTGCCTTGGCACTGACGGTACACGCCTGTGTGCCATCCGCCAATGAGATGCACGCCGATCAAGCCACAGCACAAGCCCTGCAAGCACTGGTCTGGGTGGAGAGCGCTGACGCGAAAGCTGATGCGGAGAAAGCAATTCTGGCCGGCGACTTTCGGGTCTTCGTGCCCGCCGGCCGGGGACAGAGCGTCCCGGGGCTGGCAGTCGAGGATGGGTCCAGAATTCGCCAATCCTGCGGCGAAAAGATTCTACCTGGATCCACCGACGTTGTCCGGGGAGAACGCCATCTGCATCTACTTCAAGCGGTACACCGGTACGCCGAGCACTACAACCGTATCGTGGTCAAACGCTGCGGGTTCTGAAGCGGCGGTGCAATCCCAACAACAGACCGAGTAACGCCAGCGACCAGGGCCCAAACGCACCTCCGCCACCACCTCCGCCACTGCTGAGATTCGTACCGGCATCGACAGACACCGTTCCGTGTTCGCGGTTCGACCCATCGGTAGTGACACAGTTTGTTGGCTCCGACGAGGCAGCACCCGATATCGTGATGTCCGAGTTCGAGATGTCGTAGAAAATATTCGTGCTACAACTGATTCTGATTCTGGCATTTGCGTTATTTGCGGTCGTTACCAAAAGCCCGTTCTCTATTCCGTCATTGGCAGTGTCGTCCGCCAGGAGTGTCGAGCAGTAACTTGTATGGCTGGCATTAAAGGTCAAAAGCTCAATATCCACATTCGCACAGCTCACCGGTGCCAGGTTGGTACTGGCAACGTTCCACGTTACATTCACCGTACCGAATGGAGCCGCCAGATTCTCTCCTCCATTCGGAAAAACCACAGTGAATGGACCAGCTCCACTGTGAACGACAACCTGCATATCATCTTCGTCGACCCCATACCTGCCATCGCGCGCTGTCAAACGAAAATTCAGAGTGCGTGCTGTGGAGGGGAGCGTCTCACCGATATTGGGGATGTTGGTCAGCTGGTCGGCCAGGCGCGGGAAATGTCGATGAGAAACGTCTTTGGGCAGATATGACCGGAACAACGCATTGCTACCCAGGTCAGTTCCAATAGTTCCACCCGTTCCACTGGTCGTAGCAGTACCGACATCCATCTCATCCCATTGATACGACAGCGCGTGTCCATCGGGATCCATGGTGGCCGGATTGGCTGTGAGAACAAACGGCGTCTGCCGGGGTATCGTGAAATTGCCGCCAGCGTTAACCGTCGGTGCACTGTTACCGGTTGCCGAGTTGGAGAAACACGCGCCAGCCCCCACCACATAGGTGTTGATTTCAGCAATACTCGCGGCATGAAAAGTCGCATCACTGCTGGACTGCAGGTTTTCTAAACCACAGATACCTGCATAAGCCATCACGGTGGAGCCGCTACCTGGCTCGTAAGCCGTCGCAGCGTTGCGATTGGGCGCAACACAGTTTGAGGTGGTGCCGTTAAAGGTGTGATTGGCACCCATCTGGTGGCCAATTTCGTGCGCCACATAGTCGATATGGAAGGGATCTCCAGTAGGGCTGGGCAAGCCGGTCGTACCTGCCGCCTTCATCGAATTGTTACACGCAACCCCAAGCCCCGCCAGGCCACCGCTACCGGTGCTGAATACATGGCCGATATCGTAATTCGATGAGCCAATGACGGCGTCCAGATTGGCCTGATTCTGGGCGACTATCACACTCGCATTGCTGTTGTCATAAGGATCCGACGCCGCATTGGTATAGATGATGGAGTCGTTGTTGGAGACCAGAATGAATCCGAGTGCCGTATCCCTGCCATAGATCTGATTGACGCGATTAATGGCCGTAACAATCGCGGCAAGCGCTGAAGATACGCTTCCGCCATGAAAAGCGGTGTACTCGCCGGTTGCAGCCACAGCCAGGCGATAGGTGCGCAACTGATCACCGGTCCGAGGTAACGCAACGCCGCGCCCTTCAGAACTGGCCAAATCACCCTCTTCGGAACCTTCGACCAAACACATCGAACGACCATCGGTCCCACGGCCAAGTGCACGGCCGTAGTCGTGCTTGAAGTAACTGCGGTAGTGACCAGCATCTCCATCAGGATCGATATACAGCGTTTCAGAGGCGCCGATGACCATGGCATGAAAACCCTGGGGCGTGATATCGAGTCGCCCGCTGGCGGTAGGGTCGTCGAGGCCGATCGCGCGATAGGTGCGAATTTCGGGATAGCGCGCCGCCAGGCCCGGTTCCATGATCGGCGATTCCACAATTTCGAAGCGTTGAAACGTGCCGTCCGGGAACGGCAGGCTCAACTCGGCGCCGTGACTGGAGGCGAACTCTCTGGGTGCGGCGTCGAGTTGCGCTTGCAACAGTGCGGTATCCGCACTCAGCGCACGGTAGTAAAGCGGCGGACCGCTGACACGCGACAGCACGGTATCCGTCTGCACATCCTGCCAGACCGTCGTGTCCGCTTTGCTAACCGCTGGCAGGATCGAAAAAACCAGAAGTACAGCGACAGGGCAATACCCTCTACACATCCGCGTTCTCAAACCCGACATCTGCGCCTACTGGAAGACATACCTTATGCACTGCAGGCGTCGCTCACCGTGCAATCTCTGACGACTCGGTTACTCATGATCTGTAGCCGGTACGTATGACCCGGCACCTATTAAAAAGACGATATGGCATGGCCATTATCACCACATCGCACCGTTCAAACCGCGACACCGTGCACGGAGCGAGTACAGACCCAATCAGCTCGGTAATTCGCTCCGACCCATGAGGTATTCGTCGACCGCACGCGCCGCCTGCCGCCCTTCACGTATCGCCCAGACAATCAGCGATTGTCCACGACGCATATCGCCAGCCGTGAACACCTTGTCCACACTGGTGCGATAGCTCTGAGTATCGGCTGCGACGTTGCCGCGCGGATCGTATCCCACCCCGAGTGCATCCAGCATGCCTTCATGCACCGGATTGACGAATCCCATCGCCAGCAGCACCAGATCGGCCTTGATCTCGAACTCACTGCCGGCAATCTCTTTCATCTGCCACTGACCTTGCTCCTGCACCCATTCAACGCGCACGCCGAGCAGCGCCGTGACCTTGCCGTTCTCGCCTTTGAAGCCTTTGGTGGCGACCGCCCAATCGCGTTCGCACCCCTCCTCATGCGAGGTGGAGGTACGCAGACGCATGGGCCAATTGGGCCAGGTGACCGATTTGTCGGCCCGCTCCGGTGGCTTGGGCATCAGTTCGATCTGTGTGACCGAAGCGGCGCCCTGGCGGTTGGATGTGCCTACGCAATCGGCACCGGTGTCGCCACCGCCGATGACGACCACATCCTTACCCGCAGCCGTGAATTGTGGTCCGCCGTTAATCACTTCACCGCCCACACGCCGGTTTTGCTGCACCAGGAAATCCATGGCGAAATGCACACCATCGAGGTCGCTGCCTGGAACGGGGAGAGCACGTGGCTGCTCGGAGCCGCCGGCAAGTACCAGGGCGTCGAACTCCACCATCAGCTTGTCGACGGGCACATTGACGCCGACGTGACTGTTGACCCGAAAGCGCACCCCCTCCGCTTGCATCTGCGCAAGGCGGCGATCGATCACGCCTTTTTCGAGTTTGAAATCCGGTATCCCGTAGCGCAGCAGCCCACCCACCTTCGCGTTCTTTTCGTAGACGATGACCCGATGACCGGCGCGCGCCAGCTGCTGGGCGCACGCCAAACCCGCCGGACCCGAGCCGATGACCGCCACCTTCTTGCCTGTGCGCCGTATCGGGATCTGAGGTCGCACCCAACCCATCTCCCAACCCTTCTCGATGATCGAATACTCGATGGTCTTGATGGTGACGGGCGAATCCTGCAGATTCAGCGTGCAGGCCTCTTCGCAGGGAGCCGGGCAGACGCGCCCGGTAAACTCCGGAAAGTTGTTGGTGGAGTGGAGTACATCCAGCGCATCGCGCCACTGATGGTGGTAAACGAGGTCGTTGAAATCCGGGATGATGTTGTCGACCGGGCAGCCCTGGTGGCAGAACGGAATGCCGCAATCCATGCAGCGCGCACCCTGCTGACTCACTTCGTCCTCGCGCAGCGGGATGACAAACTCGGTGTAACCCTTCTTGCGCTCGCTGACTGGCGCGTAGGCGCGGTCGCGGCGTTTGATCTCCAGGAACCCTGTTGGCTTGCCCATATCGATCAACCCCCAATCGTCAGGTTGACGCCGTTGCGCTCCGTCGGCTTGCTCTGGGCTTGCATCTGTTCCAGGGCGCGACGGTAATCAACCGGCATTACCTTCACAAACTTCGGCAGGTAGTGATCCCACCGCTCCAGGATCGCCTTACCGCGTGAGCTGTCGGTGTAGTGAACGTGCCGTTCGATGATGGAGCGCAGGCGCTGCGCATCATAGCGCGTCATATCGCGCATCAGTTCCACAAGACCGTGAGTTTCGAGATCGCCACCCTGATGCTCGGTCGCCTCCAGCGCCGCATCCTCATCGGCGATAGGCTCGAGATCGACCATCGCCAGATTGCAGCGCGGCTCGAAATCACCGCTTTCATCCAGCACGTAGGCCACTCCGCCGCTCATGCCGGCTGCGAAGTTGCGGCCTGTCTCGCCGAGCACCACCACGCAGCCGCCGGTCATGTACTCGCAACCATGATCACCGACGCCTTCAACAACCGCCACAGCGCCGGAGTTGCGCACAGCAAAACGCTCGCCGGCAACACCGCGGAAATAGCACTCACCACTGATCGCGCCGTAAAGAACGGTATTACCGACGATGATGTTGGCATCGGGCACAATCTTGCTTTCCGCCGGCGGCCGGATCACGATGCGACCACCCGACAAACCCTTGCCCACGTAATCGTTGCCTTCGCCTTCCAGATCCAACGTCACGCCACGCGCCAGCCAAACGCCGAAACTCTGGCCCGCGGTTCCCTTCAACTTGATGAAGACGGTGTCCTCGTTCAGCCCCTTGTGGCCATAACGTTTGGCGACCTCTCCGGAAAGCATGGCGCCCACGGTGCGGTTGGAGTTGCGAATCTCGGACTCGATGCGCACCGGTTCCTGATTCTCCAACGCGGGCCTTGCCTGCTCGATGAGCCAGTTGTCGAGCGCCTTGTCGAGGCCGTGGTCCTGCACCTCGCAATTGAAGATGTTGACGCCCTCGCGCGCGACCGGCTTGTAGAGCACTCGGGACAGATCGAGTCCCTTGGCCTTCCAGTGATTGATGGCTTTCAGCATGTTGAGGCGATCGCTTTGGCCGATCATCTCCTGCCAGGAACGAAAACCCAGCTTGGCCATCAGTTCGCGCACCTCGGCGGCTATGAACATGAAAAAGTTCACCACATGCTCCGGCTGTCCCGGGAAAAGTTTGCGCAGCTCGGGATCCTGCGTCGCCACGCCCACCGGACAGGTGTTGAGATGGCACTTGCGCATCATGATGCAACCCTCGGCGATGAGCGCCGCCGTACCGAAACCCACCTCGTCGGCACCCAGCAACGCGGCCACCACGACATCACGACCCGTGCGCATCCCGCCGTCGGTCTGCACGGCGATGCGGCCGCGCAGCTCGTTGGCCACCAGGGTCTGATGCGTCTCGCTGAGACCGATCTCCCAGTGCGACCCGGCCTGCATTACCGAGGTGATTGGGCTCGCGCCGGTACCGCCGTCGTTACCCGAGATCAGCACATGATCGGCATGCGCCTTGGAGACGCCAGCCGCCACGGTGCCGACACCCACTTCGGACACCAGCTTGACGCTGATGCGTGCGCGCGGATTCACGTTTTTCAGATCATGAATCAGCTGCGCCAGATCCTCGATGGAGTAGATGTCGTGATGCGGCGGCGGCGAGATCAGTCCGACGCCCGGTGTCGAGTGGCGCACCTTGGCGATCCACTGATCGACCTTGTGACCGGGAAGCTGGCCGCCCTCGCCGGGTTTGGCGCCCTGCGCCATCTTGATCTGAATCTCGTCGGCGTTGACCAGATACTCGGTGGTGACACCAAAACGCCCCGAGGCCACCTGCTTCACCGCCGAGCGCATGGTGTCACCGTTCTCCAGTGGCACAAAGCGGCTCTGCTCTTCGCCGCCCTCGCCGGTGTTGGATTTGCCGCCGAGACGGTTCATCGCGATGGCCAGCGTGGTGTGCGCCTCCCAGGAGATGGAACCAAATGACATGGCGCCCGTCGCGAAGCGCTTGACGATCTCGGTGGCCGGTTCCACTTCATCCAGCGGAATCGGTTGCTCGGCATACTTGAACTCGAACAGCCCGCGCAGGTTCTTCAGTTTCTTGCTCTGGTCGTTGACAAGCGCGGTGTACTGACTGAATTTCGCTTCATTGCCTTCGCGCACTGCATGTTGCATCAGCGAAATGGTTTCCGGGGTCCAGACATGCTCCTCACCGCGCAGGCGATAGGCCAACTCACCCCCCACATCCAGCGCCCGGCGATACAAAGGATTGTTGCCGTAGGCGATCTGGTGACGCCGCACCGCCTCTTCAGCGATTTCATCCAGGCCGATGCCGCCGATGGTGCTGGGGGTGCCGGTGAAATAACGATCAAGGAACTCCTGATTGAGCCCCACGGCATCGAAGATCTGCGCGCCGCAATACGACTGATAGGTGGAGATACCCATCTTGGACATCACCTTCAGCATGCCCTTGGCAACCGCCTTGATGTAGCGTTTGTGCGCCTCTTCGACCGTCAGGTCCTCGGGCAGCTCCGGCAACATCGCGGTAATCGAGTCGAAGGCGAGATAGGGGTTGATCGCCTCGGCGCCGTACCCGGCCAACAGGCAGAAGTCATGCACCTGACGCGCTTCACCGGTCTCGATCACCAGCCCCACCTCGGTACGCAGGCCCGCGCGGATCAGGTGATGGTGTACAGCACTCGTAGCCAGCAACGCGGGGATCGCGACATGGCCCGCGTCAACGCAGCGATCGGAAAGCACCAGAATGTTGTGGCCATCCTTGACCACATCGGTCGCAATAGCGCAAAGCCTTTGGATGGCGGAGTTGATGCCTTTGGCGCCCTGCTCTACCGGATAGCAGTAATTCAGCGTATAGGTACGAAATGCCGAATCGACATGGTTTTCGATACGACGGATCTTCTCGAGGTCGACGTTGGAGAGGATCGGCTGGTGCACCTCGAGGCGCTTGTGTTTCCCGCCCGTCTGCAGATCCAGCAGATTCGGCCGCGGCCCGATCAGCGAGACCAGCGACATCACCAGTTCTTCGCGGATCGGATCGATGGGCGGGTTGGTCACCTGGGCGAAATTCTGCTTGAAGTAATCGTAGAGCATCTTCGGCCGATCGGAGAGGACCGCCGGCGGAATGTCGCGGCCCATCGCGCCGATGGGGTCCTGGCCGCTGGTGGCCATCGGCTTGAGGAAGAACTTGAGATCCTCCTGCGTATAACCGAAGGCCTGCTGGGCGCGCAACAGCGAGGGCGCATCGGGCGCCATGGCCGCCACTTCCGGAGGCAGATCTTCAAGCAGGATCTGCGTCTCGTCGAGCCACTCCTGATAGGGGTACTTGCCGGCCAGATCCGCCTTCAATTCCGCATCGTCGATGATGCGCCCCTGCTCCAGATCGATGAGAAACATCTTGCCCGGCTGCAGGCGCCACTTCTTGATGATCTTCTCCTCGGGGATCGGCAGCACCCCCATCTCCGAGGCCATCACCACCAGATCGTCTTCGGTAACCAGATAGCGGGCCGGGCGCAGGCCGTTGCGATCCAGGGTGGCTCCAATCTGCCGGCCATCGGTGAAAGCCACGGCGGCCGGGCCGTCCCACGGCTCCATCAGCGCGGCGTGATACTCGTAGAAGGCGCGACGCTGCTCGTCCATCAGCGGGTTGTCGGCCCACGCCTCGGGAATCATCAGCATCATGGCGTGCGCCAGGGAATAGCCACCGGCCAGGAGCAGTTCAAGCGCATTGTCGAAGGTGGCGGAATCGGAAGCGCCGTCACCGATCAGGGGCCAGAGCTTCTCCAGATCCTCACCGAGGATCTCGGAACTCATCCCCGAGCGGCGAGCGAGCATCCAGTTGATGTTGCCGCGCAGCGTGTTGATCTCGCCGTTGTGGGCCAGATAGCGGAACGGCTGCGCAAGCGGCCAACTGGGAAAGGTATTGGTGGAAAACCGCTGATGCACCAGCGCCAGCGCGGACTCGAATCGTTCGTCCCGCAGATCCTGATAGTAGACGCCCACGTTGTCTGCCAGCACCATCGCCTTGTAGGTGATCGTGCGCGCGGATAGCGAAGGCATATAAAAGGCGCTGTTGGAGATATCGGCGCTGGTGCGATCCCACACCTTGTGATGCGCTTGCTTGCGGATGACGAACAGTTTGCGCTCGAAGGCATCGGCGTCAACGCAATTGTCGCCCCGGCCAACAAACACCTGGCGGATTACCGGCTCTATAGGCTTGACACTCTCACCCAGGCACGAGCTGTCGACCGGCACATCACGCCAGCCCAGGAAATTCTGCCCCTCCGTAACCACCGTCTCCTCGATCGCCTTTTCGCAGATGATGCGCGCCTTTTTCTCCTTGGGCATGAACACCATGCCGACGGCGTATTCACCCACTTCGGGTAGATCGATGCCCAGGCGCCTGGCTTCCGCGCGGATGAAGCGATCGGGCAGTTGAACGAGGAGGCCGGCGCCATCACCGGCCAGCGGGTCCGCGCCCACCGCACCACGATGCGTCAGATTGGTGAGTATCTCGAGCCCCTGTTTGACGATGGCGTGGCTTTTGCGATTCTTGATATCAGCGACAAAGCCGACGCCGCAGGCATCGTGGTCGTTGGCCGGATCGTAGAGCCCCGCAGGTCGAGACACACCAATTTCGTTCATCACGCGTTCCACTCCCAATCTACCGGCACCGGCTCGCAGCAGGGCCGCAGGATCCTGCGTCCGAATTCCCATGCGCGGACGTAACTCTAACTGTCTAAAAACCGTGTGAAAACATAGTCGGCGAAAGCGGCGCCTGTGTCCGATTGTTGTCAATCCTCCTCGGAACAATGCCAGCCTTCCACGCCGTGTCCCTTTGATCGGGCCCACGCCATTGAACTCCTCAGCCATCTCCGCCTCACTGGGCGGCCTGCTCACGGCAACGGGGAGTCCCTTTCGACACTCCCGCCCAGGCGGGCGGAACGGTCGATTGTACGATAGAAGCGCGACCGGCGTCACTTCACCATCGGAGTATCCTTATCAATTTGCTTGGTAATGCAACCGATCCCAACCCGCCCGCCTATTACCCGGCTGGACCCCGGGGAGAATCCGCGACGACGGTGAATTGTCCCTGCGACTCGATGTCTTGAGGCCCTCAGCCAATATTTCAGAAAGGTTATTCTGAAATATTGAATGATTTGACCAGGATTACCTTCTAACAATCGTTCATTGGCCGGACTACAGTTCCGTCATTCATTGATTAATTTGAACATCTTGAGGATAACAACATGCTCATCACCCGAAAAAGCCAGGAGCGCGGCCACGTCAATCATGGTTGGCTGGACAGCTACCACTCCTTCTCGTTTGGCGGCTACTACGATCCGGCGCACATGGGCGTCTCTGTGTTACGGGTCATCAACGAAGACCGCGTCTCTCCCAGCGGCGGCTTTGCGCCCCACGATCACCAGGACATGGAGATCATCAGCTACGTGCTGGAGGGCTCCTTGCGGCACAAAGACAGCATGGGCAATTCCTCGGTGATCCGCCCGGGTGAAATCCAGCGCATGAGCGCCGGCACCGGCGTCACCCACAGTGAATTCAATGCCTCGGACAGCGAACCGGTGCACTTCCTGCAGATCTGGATTCAGCCCGATGTGACCGGGATTGCACCAAGCTACGAGCAGACCCTGTTTCCCGAGGCCGAAAAACGTGGGCGGCTGCGACTGGTTGCCTCCCCGGACGGAGAGGCGGGCTCGGTAACCATCCACCAGAACGCCCGACTCTATTGCGCCCTGGTGGATGGCAACGAAGTGGATACTCACTCTACGAAGGCAGGCCTGCACTATTACGCACAGGTCGCCGCCGGCACCGTGAGCATCAACGGCGTAGCATTGCAGGCCGGCGATGGTGCGACGATAACCGCTGAGCCTGAAATCCGACTCAGTAACGGCCACGGCGCCGAAGTCCTGCTGTTTGAGCTGCCCTAGCCCGCATACCGCGCGAAGGCGGACCGCCGAGAACAGGAACTGCACTCCTGATCAGATGGTTGACGCGAGATCAGCGCCTGGTGGAAGCACGGTTACGGTTTGTCCTGCTCGGGGCAACATAGGGGCTAGGAGTTCACGATGTCCCGATAGAGCGATTCGTCCTCGAGGCTCTCCAGAAACCACTTGAGCGCTTTACCCTTCTCACGGGTGCGCCAGGCCAGGCAGATCTGCGGGTGAGGGACGTCGGATTCAACCCGACGCTCCAGCAGACGCCCCGTCGCCAGATCCTCGGTCACCATGAAGCGCGGTACCGACCCGACGCCCAGGCCGTAGCGATGCGCTTCGATCTTGGCGGCGAGGTCCGGCACCGTAAACACCTCCTGCCCTTTCAGTAACGCCGACGTGACCGGGGGTAGATTCCGCGAACTGTCAGCTGCGGCGATGGCGCGGTGACCAAGGAGATCTGCCTCGGCCAGCGGTTCTGGCAGCAAAGCCAAGGGATGGTGGGGCGCCATCACGAACACGAATGCCACCTCACCCAGAGGTCGGGTGCTTATGCCGCCGCCGGCCGGGCCCGTGCCCGTTGCGGCGATGGCAATATCCGCACGGCCCGACAGCAGGGCATCCCACACGCCCGAGAGCATTTCGCGCAGCAGCCGAATCTCCGTACCGCGTTGCTCAGCGTAGAACCGGGCCAACAGCGGAAAGAGGCGGGTTATGGGATAGATATCGCCCACGGCCAAGGTCAAGGTGCTCTCCCAGCCGGTGGCCACTCGCTTGACGGCGCACTCCAACTCGCTTGCGGCCCGCAGCAGGTGGCGCCCATCTTCGAGCAATTTGCGCCCTGCGGCGGTCAGTTGCGCGCGATGGCCACGACGATCAAACAACAATGCATCGATATCCTGCTCCAGCTTCTGGACGGTATAGGTTATTGCCGAAGGCACCCGGTGCAGCTCGGTCGCGGCCGCGGCAAAACTTCCCTTGCGCTCGATGGCATCGAGCACCGCTAACGCATCGAGCGTGATTCGCAATCCCATAGTCAAACTCCAACACGGTATGAACCACCCCAAGCTTAGCTCAACAGATTCAAAATAACGCGATCACCTGTTATCAAATAGTCTTTAAAAACAATATTAGGTGCCATTAATAATCTGTTTTTATTGGTTTTTTACAGGTTCATGATATTTGAATGTCTCGATGAGATTATTCCAATTTCATTCCCCTCCGTGAACCATTAGCCTGATACGCAACAGTACTACCCGTCACTTTTCAGGAGCCCACCATGACCGCCACGAAACGCAGCGTAGTCCGCACCCTCGCCACCACCGACCAGTCAGGCAGCCTGCTCCTGCGTATACCGCTGGGCATCATCTTTATTGCCCACGGTGCTCAGAAGCTGTTCGGCGCTTTTGGCGGCTATGGCCTGGAGGGCACCGGTCAATGGATGGATTCGATAGGTCTGACCCCCGGCTACGGGATGGCGCTATTGGCGGGCAGCGCGGAATTCTTCGGTGGTATCGCCCTGGTGCTGGGGCTGCTGACCCGCCCGGCGGCCCTTGTTTTGGCCTTCACCATGTTGGTGGCCATCCTCACGGTCCACATCGGCAACGGGCTTTTCATCAGCAACAACGGGTACGAGTTAGGACTCGCGCTACTGGCCGGTTCGCTGGCCCTGACCTTCCAGGGCGGCGGACGCTGGTCGCTGGACCGCCTCATCGTGCAACGCATCGCAAACTGACCCTTGTGCGTGGGCTCCGAGAGGGGCCCCGCCCCGACTTTGGAGTCGTATCCCATGTATCAATTGAACCAAGGCACCTGGCACAGCGACGGCTTTGAGCCCTCGACCCGCAATGGCGAGTTCGACCGTCAGGAGAGCACCTTCCGCGACTGGATCACCGCTGATGGCAGCAGTGGCTACAAGGCCGAACCGGGGCGCTACCACCTGTACGTTTCCCTCGCCTGTCCCTGGGCGCACCGCACGCTTATCGTACGCTCGCTCAAAGGACTGGAAGCGGTGATTTCGGTGGACGTGGTCGAACCCCACATGGGCGAAGAAGGCTGGGTGTTCGGCACCTATCCCGGGAGCAGCCGCGACACCGTCAACGGTTTGCGGACGCTGCACGAGGTCTACCGGATGGCCGACGCGCACTTCAACGGCATCGTTACGGTGCCGGTACTCTGGGACAAACAGCGGCGACGCATCGTCAACAACGAATCGTCCGAGATCATCCGTATGCTCAACACCGCCTTCAACGCCTGGGGCAGGCACCAGGTCGATCTCTACCCGAAGCCTCTGCGTGAGGAGATCGACGCCATCAACCGTTCCATCTACGACTATGTCAACAACGGCGTCTATCGCGCCGGCTTTGCAACCACCCAAACCGCTTACGAACAGGCCGTAGTGCAGCTGTTCGAGATGCTGGATGTGCTGGAGGCGCGATTGGCCGAACAGCGCTATCTGGTGGGCGATCAGATCACCGAGGCCGACTGGCGGTTGTTTACCACCCTGGCGCGCTTCGACACGGTCTACCACACCCACTTCAAATGCAGCCTGCGCCGCCTGGTGGATTATCCCAATTTGTGGGCCTACACGCGTGAGCTGTACCAGATCCCCGGGATCGCGGAGACCGTGAATCTCGATCACATCAAACACCACTACTACACCAGTCATCCCACACTGAATCCCAAGGGCATCGTCCCGATTGGCCCGCAATTGGATTTCACCGCAGCGCACGACCGCGACCGGTTTACGAAGCCTGAATCAGAAAGGAATCCGACATGAATCAGCCCCTCGATGATGCGGCGCTCAACACCCTGTTCCGCACCGCGCGCACTCACAACCGATGGCGGAATCGCGAAGTGCCCGACGAGTTGCTGGTACAGCTCTACGATACGATGAAATGGGGTCCAACCAGCATGAATTGCACGCCTGCACGGCTGGTTTTCATTAAATCCCCTGCGGCCAAGAATCGTCTGAAACCTGCGCTGGCGACCGGCAACCTGGAGAAGACCCTTGCGGCGCCGGTCACCGTGATCGTCGCGCACGATCGCAGATTCTACGAACATATGCCGACACTCTTTCCACACCAGGACGTCAAGTCCCTGTTCGCAGACAATCCCGCACTTGCAGAATCGACCATGACACGCAACGGCACTCTGCAAGGCGCTTATCTGATCATTGCCGCCCGTGCATTGGGGCTCGATGTCGGCCCTATGTCCGGCTTCGACAACGTCAAACTGGACGCCGAGTTTTTTCCGGACGGACGTTATCGCTCGGACTTTCTCGCCAACCTCGGTTACGGAGACGACGAGGGACTCTGCCCGCGCGGGCCGCGGCTGAGTTTCACGCAGGCCGCCACCATCAATTAGCGATCAACGCGCTACGCAAGTTTACAACCAGCTCGGCGTGAAGTGTGTGATATCACGCAATTCGGCTGTGTTAAGCATTTCCAAACGACTAACCACAAAGGGGGGTTTCGGTTACCCCGCCTGTGAGGTGTTCATCGCCCTGCTCCTTCTCAAGAATGTCACGGTCGGATCCGGGGCTGTTGAGCACCTGATTCGGTCCACTATAAGGTTGCGGTGAACAAAGCAAAATCAAGCAACCAATCCATTCATTTAAGGAGGAAAGCCTTTATGAGGAGACAACTCTTTGCGGGGTCGCTCATGCTCGGTTGCTTGAGTCTCGCGCCTACCGCGCAGGCGGCCCAACCCAGTGGAACGATGCTCGCGGCATCGTGTTCGGCCTGCCATGGAACCAGCGGTAGCAGCGTTGGCATCACTCCCAGCCTGGCGGGCATCAACCAAGAGTATTTCGTTGAAACCATGCAGGCGTTCAAGGATGGATCACGCAAAGCCACGGTCATGGATCGCATCGCCAAGGGATATACCGATGCCCACCTCAAGGCCATGGCCGATTACTTCTCGGTGCAACCGCTCAAGCCGATGAAACAGGCCGTCGCGCAGGCCAAAGCCAACACAGGCAAACAGCTGCATCGGCAGTACTGCGAGAAGTGCCACGAGGACGGCGGCCGCAAATCCGATGACGGCGGGATTCTCGCCGGACAGTCCATGCTCTATCTCACCTACTCCATGCAGGACTTCAAGGCCGGGGATCGCGAAGCACCCAAGAAGATGCGCGCCAAGGTCAGAGAGATGCTGCAGGAACACGGCCAGGGTGCCGTGGAATCCGTCATCCACTACTACGGCAGCCAGCAGTAGGGAGAATGCGCATGACTACTATCAATCGTCGCGACTTTATCAAACTCGGCGCCAGCCTTTCCGCTGCAATCGCACTGCCTGGCTGCGCAAACATGTCAAAAAGCAGTGCCGGAGCCTCCGGCAAGGTGGTGATCGTCGGGGGCGGTCCTGGTGGCGCCACTGCGGCCCGCTACCTGCGGATGCAAAACCCCGGCATCGAAGTCACTCTGATCGAAGCCAATCCCACCTATCACACCTGCTTCATGAGTAACGAGGTACTGGCGGGTGACCGCGCGCTCGACTCGATCGCCTTCAGCTACGACGGTCTGCGCGCCCATGGCGTCAAGGTTGTGCACGACACCGTTACCGCCATCGATCCGCAGGCGCGCACAGTACTGACCAGGAGCGGTCAGAAGTTTGCCTATGACCGCGCCATCGTCTCGCCCGGCATCGACTTCAAGTGGGAAACCATCAGTGGTTACGATGAGACGGTTGCGCAGACCATTCCCCACGCCTGGAAAGCCGGACCGCAAACAGCCATTCTGCGCAAGCAGCTCGAGGCAATGCACAATGGTGGTACGGTGGTGATATGTCCGCCGCCCAATCCGTTCCGTTGCCCTCCGGGACCCTACGAGCGGGCCAGCCTGATCGCACACTATCTGAAGCATCACAAGCCAAAATCCAAGATCCTGATTCTGGATGCCAAGCCGAAATTTTCCAAGCAGGGGCTGTTTGTCCAAGGCTGGAAACGGCTCTACGGTTACGGCACGGCGAACAGCATGATCGAGTGGATCAGCGGCGAACAAACCGACAAGGGTATCGAAAGTGTCGATGCCGCCAGCCGCACCGTCACCACCCGCTTCGGCGACAAGCATCGCGGCGATGTGCTCAATCTCATTCCCGCGCAAAAACCAGGAAAGATAGCGTTTGATGCCGGCCTGGTGAACGAAAAAGGGTGGTGCCCGGTAAACAAGAAGAGTTTTGAATCGACCATTCATCCCAACATCCATGTCCTGGGTGATGCCAGCGATGCGACAAAGATGCCGAAATCAGGTTATAGCGCTAACGTACAAGCCAAGGTTTGTGCCGCGGCGGTCATCGATCTGCTCGCCGGCAATGCTCCGGGCGAACCTTCGTACATGAACACCTGTTACAGCATCGTGGGTGAAAAGTACGGAATCTCGGTGAGCTTCGTCTACTCGCTGGACGAGAATGGCAACAGCATCAATCCAGTGAAAGGCTCCGGCGGTTTGACACCCATGGATGCCAGTGAGCAGAACCTGGAACGCGAGATGAACTATGCCCACGGTTGGTTCAACAACATCACCCACGACATCTTCGGTTGAGTTCTCGTTGTAACACATGACTTTTACGGGGCCTCTGGCCCCGTTTTTTTTCGGCCGGCTGCGCCAATTCAACGACCACTTCGGCTAACGCGTACTACCCCGGCAGCTGGCTGACGACCACTGCCCCGTTTCACTCGCCATCTCAACCAATCCGTCGAAAAGGGCCTGTTGCGCCGGATCATCCTCTACGGTGAGTTCCGGATGCCACTGCACAGCGATCAATCGTGGGTTGTCGATCAGCTCGACCGCCTCGATGACACTGTCTTCGGCCCAGGCCACCGCGCGAAGCCCGGCACCCAGGCGATCGATAGCCTGGTGATGCCAGGAGGCAACCGAAGCGCGCTGGCAGCCCATCAGTGTTGTCAGTCGTGAGCGGGGATGGATGAAAACATCGTGTGGCGTAGGGACTCGTGGCGGTGCGCGGTGCGACAGTCCCTCGCCGAAGGCATCCGGAATATGTACATGCAAGGTACCACCAAGAACGGTATTGACCAGCTGCATGCCGCGGCAGATGGCCAGAGTTGGGATCTCCCTTTCAAGAACCAGTCGAGTAAGACGCAACTCTGCGCTGTCGCGCGCTGCATCCACGTTGTAAACGGTCTCGTGACCGGCACCCCGGTAATGCTTCGGGTCCAGATCGCCGCCGCCAACCAATACCAACCCATCCAGGTGCTCCAGCCACTGTTCAGAAAAGTCTGCCGTCACCGACGGGAGCAGAAACGGAACCGCACCGGCCCTAACTACCGCATGCACATACTCCTCGGGCACACGATAATCGGGCTGTTCGATCGTCCCGTAAGTAGTCAGCCCTATAGCAGGTTTGCACACTCTCATCCGGTTACAGTCTGCCCTCGATGGCCTGCATGAAGAGCTCGGTGAGATTCTTCACTGTCAACGGAACCGGATTGGATCCCGAAGAAGGATCGACCACGGCCATCTCCGCCAGTGTCGGCACGTGACCGGGCGTGACACCAAGCTCCGCCAGGGTGTGCGGAATACCGATCTGTTCGCGCAACTCCACCACCCAGTGCAACACTGCATCCGCATTGGAACCGGGTAGGTCGAGATAGCGCGCCAACGCCGCCAGCTTCTCCTCGATAGCCCGTCGATTGAAGGCCAGCACATAGGGCATCACCACGGCATTGGTCAGTCCGTGATGCATGTCCAGCGTCGAACCGCAAGGGTGGCTCATGCTGTGCATCGCGCCGAGCCCTTTCTGGAATGCCGTAGCTCCCATGGAGGATGCGATCATCATGTGCGCGCGGGCTTCCAGGTTGCTGCCATCTGCACACGCAACCGGTAACCACTGTTTGATCAACCGCATGCCCTCCAGCGCGATACCTTGCGCCATCGGATGGTAGGACGGGCTGCAGTACGCCTCCAGGTTGTGAGAGAGCGCATCCATTCCCACGGCAGCGGTCATGGCAGCCGGCAGACCCACGGTCAATTCCGGATCGGCGATAACCAGGGCGGGCAGCATGCGCGGATGGAAAATGATCTTCTTGGTGTGATCGCGCAGATCCGTAATGACCGAAGCGCGGCCCACTTCAGAGCCGGTACCCGAAGTGGTCGGCACCGCCACCACGGGAGCCATGCCCTTGACGTTGACCCGCGTATACCAATCTTCACGGTCTTCGAAATCCCACAATGGCCGCGTCTGCCCGACCATCAACGCCACCGCTTTGGCGGCATCCAACGCACTGCCACCACCGAAGGCAATCACCCCATCGTGGTCACCCCTGCGATACGCCTCCACCCCTGCGGTCACGTTCTCAGCCACCGGATTGCCCCGCACCTCGGAGAACAGTTCGCAGGCCAATCCGTCCTGACGGCACGCCTCCTGCGCCTGCCGAATCATCGGCAGCGCCGCCAGCCCGGGATCGGTTATCAACAGTGGCCGCTGCATTCCCAAGGTGCGGCAGGCATCAGGTAGTTCACGAATACGTCCCACGCCAAAGCGAATCGCCGTTGGGTAGTTCCAGTTACCTTTCAAAGCAGAAACATCGTTCACACAGGTCTCCGTCTAATCGCTGTAGAGATTGAATTGTTGGAAAGCCGGTCGCGCCATTTGAGCCGCGCACTAGCGCCGAAGCATCGTTGCGGCCGAACTCGCAATGGACGCCACCCGACCCGTCTGTTCATCGTGTCCGTTTTTTCAGATGGTAGGATTTCGGGCGCGTGAGATTGTGATAACCGAGTTCGGAAAGCGCCCCGCCGCGCCCGGTTGCCTTGCAGCCGGTCCAGCACAGGCCAGGGTCCAGGTAATCCGCGCGATTCATGTACACGGTACCCGTCTCGATTCGGGCGCCGAGATTTGCCGCACGGACAGGATCGGAGGTCCACAGCGAAGCGGTGAGGCCGTATTCGCTGTCGTTCATCAGCGCGAGCGCCTCTTCATCATTCGCGACCTTCATGATGCCCACAACGGGACCAAAGCTCTCATCGCGCATCACCCGCATGCCGTGATCCACGTTGATCAGCAGCTGCGGCATCAGGTAGGCAGCGCCATCATCGGCTGGAAAGAGCGCCCGATCGATCAGTTCCGTCGCGCCCGCGGCAACTGCTTCGGCGGCCTGAGCGCGAACGACAGCGGCGAAACGTTGGTGCGCCATGGGACCCAGCGTCGTCGTCTCATCGAGGGGATTACCCAATCGATAGCCGGAGACGATGCCAACCGCTCTCTCCACAAAAGCGTCATGGCGGGAGGCCGTAACGTAGATCCTCTCGATTCCGCAACAGCACTGTCCGGAATTGAACATCGCCGCATCTATCAACGTGTCGACCGCAGCATCCAGATCGGCGTCTTCCATCACGTAACCGGGATCCTTGCCGCCCAGTTCGAGCCCCAATCCGACAAAGGTTCCGGCCGCCGCACGTTCGATGGCACGCCCTCCGCCAACCGAACCGGTGAAGTTGATGAAGTCAAAATGCCTGGCGGCGATCAACTTCTCGGTGATCGCGTGATCGAGGAAGAGATTGATGAAGAGACCACGAGGCAACCCCGCTTCTTCGAACGCACGCACCATCCGCTCACCAACGAGCAGGGTCTGTGTGGCGTGTTTTATCACCACCGCGTTACCCGCGATCAACGCGGGCACGACAGTGTTGATCGCGGTGAGGTAGGGGTAGTTCCAGGGCGCAATCACCAGAACAACGCCGTGGGGTTCGCGAACTATGCGCCGCTCGAAATCTGCCGACTCTTCGACGACCAGGGGTGCAAGTGTTCTTTCGGCAATATCGGCCATGTAGGTGGCGCGTTCGTTCACCCCTCTGAACTCGCCACCGTAGCGGATGGGTCGGCCCATCATCCAGGCCAGCTCCGGTACCACTTCATGGGTCATCTCTCCCAGCCGCGCCACACCGGCACGGACCAGCGCTATGCGTTCTCCCAGGGGGCGCTGAGCCCACTCGCGCTGCGCAACCCGCGCCGCACCAACAGTGCGGGCAGCCTCTGCGGGTTCGGCAATTTGGCGCTCGGCGTAAACCGAACCATCAATGGGGGAGATACATTGCAGGACGTTCAGTGCGGACATCTCGCTTAAGCCCTCTCAAAACCGCGCACCACTTCCCAATCAGTAACGCGGCGATCATATTCGAACTGCTCCCAGCGCGCGGCATGGACGTAGTGGTCCACTACCTCATCACTCAACGCAGCGCGCAACATTTTTGAACCCTCCAGTGCCTCCGCTGCTGCGCGCAACGTGGTGGGTATCTCCCGAACTTCGTTACCGCGATAGGCGTTACCCACGAAGGCGGGTTCCAGTTTACGCCGGTTCTCGATTCCATCGATGCCCGCCGCCAGCAGCGCTGCCATTGCAAGATAGGGGTTCAGATCGGCCCCGCCGACACGGCACTCGACACGCACCGACTCACTGTCCGCACCGCAGATACGGTAACCGGCGGTGCGGTTGTCCAAGGACCAAACCGCCTTGGTGGGTGCAAAGGTGCCCGCCATAAAGCGCTTGTAGGAGTTGATGTAAGGTGCCAGAAAATAGGTGATCTCGCTCGCATGGTGCAACAGTCCGGCGAGGTAGTGTCGCATCAGCTCCGACATGCCGTGTTTCGCCTCAGGATCGTAGAACAGCGGTTTTCCATCCACGCTCCACAGCGACTGGTGGACATGCGAAGAGCTACCCGCCGCCGTGTAGCTCCACTTCGCCATGAAACTGACCGCATGCCCCTTGGACCAGGCGATCTCCTTGCATCCGTTTTTGATGATCGCGTGCCGGTCGGCCATGGTCAGCGCATCGGTATAGCAGACGTTGATCTCTCCCTGCCCGGCGCTGGCCTCGCCCTTGGTGTTCTCCACCGGAATATCGGCACCGTTCAAACCCGTGCGGATGGCACGCATAATCTCTTCTTCCTTGGTGGTCTGGAAGATGTGGTAGTCCTCGTTGTAGGCGCTAATCGGTGTCAGGCTGTGGTAACCCCCCTCCTGCGCTGCCTCATAACTTTCTTTAAAAAGGAAAAACTCCAGCTCCGAGGCCATGCATGCCTTCATACCCATTGATTCCAACCGGGCGACCTGTTTTTTCAAAATCGCCCGTGGTGCGTGAACAACCTCCTCATGAGTATGGTGGTCAAGTACATCGCAGATCACCAGTGCCGTTCCCTCCAGCCAGGGTATACGCCGCAGAGTCGAAAGATCCGCCCTCATGGTGTAGTCACCGTACCCTGTCTCCCAGCTCGTGGATTTATATCCGTCGACTGTCTCCATCTCCATGTCGGTGGCGAGCAGATAGTTACAGCTGTGCGTCTCTCGCCAGGCGCTGTCGACAAAATATTCCGCCTGAAAGCGCTTGCCCATCAACCGGCCCTGCATATCGACCTGCGCGGCAATCACGGTGTCGATCTCACCGTTGGCGACAGACTGTTTCAGCTCTGCAAACGTCAGTTTTCCAGCCATCTGGTTTGTCCACTTTTTGGTTGGTGTATGGATTCTATTGGTACCTGCACGCGGTCGGCGTCACTAGGCTATCGTTTCACTTTCGTGCCGAAACACACAACCCCAGGGGGCTGCACCCCCTGGGGTCGCGCCCTTCAGCGCCAGGTCCTTATCAGGTGTAACGATAGGGGCGGCCTGCCTTCGACATGACGTCGTTGTACTCCTTGAGAATCTTGACCACCTTAGCCGCGCGTGGACTCGTCTTGGCGATCTCATCCCAGAACTTGCGCGCCTCCACCTCGACCGTGCTCCACTCCGCATCTGGAATCGTGGTGAGTTTCAGTTTCGTGCCCTTCACGCGCAGATGCGCCTCGCCGCCCCAGTACCAATGCTGCCGGTAATAGTGCGAGCTATCCATAGTGACACGGAACAACTCTTTCAGGTGCTCCGGTACCGCGCTCCAAGAATCAGAGTTGGCGAAGTAAGAGCCAATCCAGGCGCCGGAGATATTGTTGGTCAGAAAGTAGTTGGTCACATCGGCCCAACCGACAGTGTAATCCTCGGTAATGCCGGACCATGCGATGCCATCCAACTCGCCCGTTTGCACCGCGACCTCGATATCCTCCCAGGGAAGCGTTACGGGTACGACACCGAAGCGCGACAGAAACTTACCCGCTGTTGGAAAGGTGAAGACGCGTTTTCCTTTGAGATCCGCCAAACTGTTGATGGGCTCGACGGTGTTGAAGTGACACGGATCCCACGCACCGGCGCTCAACCAGGTCACGCCTTTGACCTCGGAATAAGCCTCTTCCCAAATCTCCCTCAGACCATACTGGTTAAACAGCACAGGCACGTCCAGGCTGTAACGGCAGGCAAAGGGAAAATAGCCGCCAAAGACTGAAACATCCACAGGCGCGGCAATCGAATCGTCATCGCTTTGCACCGCGTCTATGGTGCCCTTCTGCATGGCCCGGAACAACTCGCCGGTAGGCACCAACTGATCGGCAAAATAGAGTTCGATCACCATCTCGCCATTCGCAATCTTGTTAAAGGCATCGATGGACGGCTTGATGACATGCTCTGCCAAGGCAGGACCTGCATAGGTCTGCAGTCGCCATTTGATTGTGGTCTTTTTTTGCGCGTGTACGTAGGGTGCACCGGCAGTTGCGACGACGGCGGCGGTTCCCAGGCTCGCCTTCTTTAAAAACTCTCGTCTGTTGCTCATTCTCTCAACCTCCTCTGGATGAATACTCCACTTATCGTCGATCCACTTTTTATCACCTGAATCCAGGAAGTGCTTTTACCCGGATCAGACAGCGGCGGATTCAGCGTGGACCGGTTGTGATACGCCGCCGGTTTCCATTCTCAAACAGAGCCGTTTTTTCCCTCATTCAACTGCTCGTCGCGTCATTTCCCGTAAACCGTGTCAGGCAGCCACAAGGCGATCCCCGGAAACACCATCACCAGGGCCAGGCCAACCATCATCACCAGCACGAAGGGAATGATCGACCGGTAGATATCCATGAGCGTGACTTCGGGAGGTGCCATGGCGCGCATCAGAAACAGGTTGTAGCCGAACGGCGGCGTCATGTACGCGATCTGGCAGGTAATGGTGTAAAGCACGCCATACCAGATCGGGTCGAAACCCAGGGCGATCACGAGCGGCACATAGAGCGGCGCGACGATAACGAGCATCGCAGTATCGTCGAGAAAGGTGCCCATGATCAGGTAGGAGACCTGCATCATGATCAGCACACCCCATGGGCTGAGACCCCAACGTTCCACAAACAGCGACTCGATCGCCTTGACCGCACCAAGCCCGTCGAATACGGCACCAAATGCAAGCGCGGCGAGTATCACCCACATGAACATGCAACTCACGGCCAATGATTTGCGCAGCGTCTCCTCCATGACATGTCGCGTCAAGCGCCCCTTGACCAGGGCGGCTACAGTAGCGGCCGTTGCGCCCACAGCGGAACTCTCCACCAGACTGGTGATCCCCATGACGAAAAGGCCGGTCATGGAGAAGAAAATCAAAAGCGGGAGTACACCGGCTCTCAGCAGCTTGAGTTTTTCCATCAACGGCATCTGCCGCTCAGCCTCAGCCAGCGGCGGCCCCAAATGCGGCTGCAGCTTGCAACGAATCACGATGTAGAGAATGAACAGACCCGCCAGCATCAGCCCGGGGAACACACCCGCCAGCCACAACTGACCCACCGGTTGCCGAGCGATCATGCCGTAGAGGACCAATACAACGCTGGGTGGCACCAGAATGCCCAGCGAGCTGCCCGCCTGAATGACACCGGTCACCATGACCTTGTCATAACCGCGCCGCAACATCTCGGGCAGTGCGATGCTCGCTCCGATCGCCATGCCGGCCACGCTCAATCCGTTCATCGCCGAGATCACAACCATCAAGCCGATGGTGCCGATAGCCAGTCCACCATTGAGAGGGCCAAACCAGACGTGGAAGGCTCGGTATAGATCACTCGCAATACCCGATTCGGAAAGCATGTAACCCATGTAGATGAACAGTGGCAACGTCAACAGTGGATACCAATTGAACAGCTTGAAGGCCGCGCTGAAGGGCATCTCGGTTCCACCATCGCCCCACAGGAGCAGCGCAAAAACGGTGGCCACAAATCCGATAGCACCAAAGACGCGCTGCCCGGTCAGCAGCATCAGCAGCATCGAGGTAAACATCAACAGAGCAATCAGCTCATAGTTCATGACAAGGTTTTCCCTCGTGCCCTGGCCAGGTCTTTGAAGAAGGTGGCGATCACCTGCAACAGCATCAATGCAATACCGACGGTCATAACAACCTTGATGGGTGCCATGGGTGGTGCCCACGCCGAATAGTTTTTCTGACCGTATTCGATGGCGTACTGAGTGCTCGATACTCCCCCGTACAGGAGGAAGACGATATAGAACAGCAGGCATGCCGAGGTGATCGTGTCGGCAAACGCCTGCCGCTTGGGCGACCACATGCCGTAGACAAGATCCATCCTGACGTGGGCATCGATCTGCATCGAGTATGCTCCGCCCAGGATGTAGTAGGCGGCCATGGTCATCTGCGCCACCTCCACCACCCAGATCAGAGGTACGTCAAAGAAGGTTCGGGATATCGAGGAGTAGAGCAGCACGCCCATCATGACGAAGATGAGATACATCACCGCCCTGCCCACTCGGCGGTTCAAGGCTTCGACGTAGCGCACGTACATTCTTATCGCTTTAGGCATTTACCCGTTTTTCCACCGTTGCCGAAAAATCTCCCGGTGATAGATTTGATTCCCTAATAAACTGCTCCCGCCTTCACCAGATACTTCGACAGCTTCTCTGCCATCGACTGCTGGCTTGACGGACTGTCGATCAGGTCATTTCGAATCTCGATCATCACATTGGGGAGTCCGTATGGAAGTGCATGCTCGGTCAGAGTGTAGGTCACCCCATCTTCGGGTCCGTAGGGCTCATTGCGCCTGACGATCAACGCACTCTCTTCCGCGAAGATCTTTATCAGCGCATCCGCCAATCGGCTATCGACATCGTGCAGAATGCCGATATCCAAATCGCGGCTGACACCCTTGAAAACCGAAGTGAACGAATGAACGGTGACCAGGATCGGGTTGGACCCACGCGCAAGCTTGTGCTGAACGTTGGCATTCAGTGTGTCGCGAAACGGCTCGTAGAACCGACTGACTCGCGCCTGACGATCCTCAGCGGAAAGACCAACATTGCCAGGGATCTCATAGACCTCACTCTCCGTGGCCACCGCGCTCTGCGCCGATGGGGGACGATTACAGTCGTAAACCAGTCGTGAGATCCGGGGTACTATCAATGGTGCATCCAGTTCGACGGACATCGCCTGCGCAACCAGGAAGGCACCGGGATCCCAGGCGATGTGACTTTGCAACACATCCCCCTCGAGCCCGAGATTCTTCAACTCGTCTGGAATGAAATTCGAGGCGTGCTCGCAAACCAGGATGAACTCTCCCGCGCCCGTCGGATTCAGCACCTCTACCACCCTATCGGGGGGCAGAGCATCCGCCGACATGAGATCCTCCATCGTCACACTTGCCTCCCTCTCCACCTGGTTGTATATATTTCTTCACCTTTTTTACTTGTGTCAAGTTGTTTACTGTTTGATTCTTTTCTTCAGAATATTCCATGACGTATATTTTTCAACTGCGTTCGGAATGGGTGCAGCACGCCGTTAGCCAGGGGAACTGAAGGTTATGGATACAACTCAAGAACTTACCGTTGCCGAGCGGGTGCGCAGCCGATTCACGGAGCTGACCCGGGCCGAGCGTCAACTCGCCAATATGATCCTGGAGAACTACCCGGTCTCCGGCTTGGGCAGTATCACCGCCATCGCCGAGACCTCAGGCGTATCGACCGCCACAGTTGTGCGGATGGCCAGAAAACTGGGATTCGATGGCTTCCCGGAACTCCAGGCGATGTTGCGCTCTGAACTGGAAGCGACCATCTCGAACCCCATCACCAAGCACGACCGCTGGGCAGAAAAGGCACCCGACACCCACATCCTCAACCGATTCGCCGATGCTGTCATGGAGAACATGCGGCAAACGCTCCGGCAGTTGAACCCGGAGACATTCAACGCCGTGGTCGCCCTGCTTTCGGATCAGGCTCACACCGTCCACGTGGTCGGCGGTCGTATCACGCGATCGCTGGCCGACTACTTCTTCACGCATATGCAGGTGATACGCAACGGAATGACATTGGTCGCATCAAACTCGAACACCTGGCCCCACTACGTCCTCAACATGCGGCCCGGGGACGTACTCGTCGCCTTCGATATCCGGCGTTATGAAAGGGATATCCTGCGATTGGCCGAAATGGCGTCGTCAAAAGGGGTAACGTTGGTGTTGTTTACCGATCAGTGGGGTTCCCCTGCCGCCAAGCATGCGACGCACAGCTTTCACTCACGCATCGAAGCACCGTCGGCGTGGGACTCATCGGTCGTCACGCTGTTCATCGTGGAAGCGGTCATTGCCGCTGTGCAAACCGCCACCTGGAAGGAGACGAAAAAGCGCATGAACGCGCTCGAGGAATTGTTCGATCAGACGAAGTTGTTCAGAAAGTTTATCTAGCGACGCGCGCCTCCAAACAGGTCAGCGGCCCCTTGCGGAAGCGGTGCTCAGGGATTCAGCGCCCGGTAAGCCACACGCGCGGCCACCAGCAACTGATCGCGTGTCAGCTCCCCGCTCAGCGCATAAGCAAACGAAGTATCAATCCAGTAGAAAACACCCACGCCTTCGCGCACATCGTAACGAAACGCGACCTGCGAATCGCCATGCTGCATACGGCGCACGTAAAGCGTGAGGCGTTTCCCCGAATCATCCTCGTACATGAATTGCGCCGCGGGGCTACCATCGTTTGCCGGCAGCAATCGACCACCTACCAATGCGAATCCTGCCTCCTGCAACGGCGGTATCGTCACCTTAGCGCCTAGCCGCTTGGTGAGCCACGCGGCCAGATGCTTCTCCTCCTGAGCCGATACCTCGACCGGATGCCGCACTTCGGGCGTATAGACGGCGTGGGCCACCAACGCCGGCATAACGAGCGCCTGATGCAGGGGATCCGCTTGCGGAAGATTCGCACCGCGGATCGACCAGCCGATGACCGCCCCAAGCGCGACCCAGCCGATCCCGGCCGCCACTTTGGGCCAGTAGCTTCGCCGTCTCGACCTCAGCACAGCGGCACTCAACTTCCCGGGAACCGGTTCCGCCGCGATCGCCCCGACACCATTACGCAGCACCTCTTCGATGCGCGCATAGGCCCGCAGGCGTTCAGCCTCTTCCGGGTTGGCCGCAAGATACTTCTCGACAGTCGCACGATGCACCGAATCTTCGATCTGCCCATCCATATAGGCATGCAGATCGCGCTCAGTGACTGGCGTTGTGGTGGTCACTATTTGATGCTCCTGAGACGCGGTGCGCTCTCGCCATCCACCCACCGACGCAGTCGTTCCCGGGCCCGAAACAGCCTCGACATCACGGTTCCCAAAGGCACGTCCAACACCAGCGCAACCTCCTCATAGCGCATCCCTTCCACCGCCACCAGCAAAAGCACCGCACGCTGGTCAAGGGGGAGCCGAGCCAATCCCTTTTGCACATCGTGCCACCCGAGGTGCGCATCGGTGCCATCACGGTGGCACCCCTCGGCGCCCGAATCCAAGGGAACCTCCGTGCCGCGGCGGGCCTCCTTACGAATCCTGCTGACATGGAGATTGTGGAGCATCGTAAACAACCAGGCGCGGATATCGGAACCGGTCCGCCACAGCCGCGACTTGCGACAAGCGCGTTCCAGGCAATCCTGCACCAGGTCATCGGCCTGCGTGGAATCCCCCGTCAACGCACACGCATAGCGCCGCAGACGGGGGATCTGCTCGATCAACAGGCCCTGAAAAGCGTCCTCCATAACGTCAGAGAGACTCGAAAGCTATTCGATTCCCAGCAACTTCATCGCCTGAGCCAACGTTTCGACCGACCGCTGATGATCACCTGCCTTGTGCAACGTTTCACCTTCGGCCCGCAGCTTCTTGACCTCTTCCATCTGCGACATGGTCAACTGGGGATTGGCATCCAGGGCCGCATCGATCGTCTTCATATCCTTGGGACAGTGGAAGGCCAATGCCGGGGCACTGAGCAATGACAGGGTTAAACCAAGTACGAGGGTTCCAGCTTTCATAGCGTTGTCTCCAGTTCCAAATTGGGGGTACTCGACGCTGTTAACGCGCAAGGGCCGCGTTTATTCCGGCGGAGCAGGAAATAGTTTAGTACGGAAGTAAGTTTTAGCGCGGGATACCTGGATAATGCCTGTCGCTGCCAAGCAACGGAAAAACTGCAACACGCCGCGTAGGGTTCTCTTCAAATCCTACCTGCCCAACCAATTAAGAAGGGCCCCGCAAGGGGCCCTTCTTAATTTGGCGGAGAGGCAGGGATTCGAACCCTGGGACCTGCAGAGCAGGTCAACGGATTTCGAGTCCGTCCCGTTCGACCACTCCGGCACCTCTCCTAATACTTTGTTATTCAGCAGGTTAGCACGGCATGTCGCGCTTAATCCAAGCTGGCCAACCAGAGGGCCGGGATTCTACACCAGTAAAAAAGCTATGAGTAGCGGGATACCCGTTTGAACCATTGGGGATAGAGCGTTGACATAAGAGTGCAACTGCGAATACTTACGCCATACTTCAATCAAACTGTTTAAACTGGCAGGCTAATCGGATAGAATGTTGCGATGCAACACGAACGCGCCTATTACCGACTGACAGTCGCGGGGATTCTTGCCCTCTCCACCCTGACGCTGTCGGCCTGCAAAAAACCCGTCTCGCATCTCGAGCGCGTAAAGCAGGCGGGTGAACTGGTCGTTGTAACCCGCGACGCTTCCACCAGTTACTTCCAGGGTCCGGATGGTCCCGCCGGCCTGGAGCATGATCTGGCGCTGGGCTTTGCCGAGCATCTGGGGGTGCAGCTTCGGTTGGTTGTCGCCGAGCGAACTGCCGATATTCTCCCCATGGTGGCCAGTGGCGAAGCCGATCTCGCCGCTGGTGTTACGGTACGCCGCCAGCTGGGGAGCCGGGTCCGCTTCACCCCCGACTACCAGAAAATTACCCAGCAGCTCATCTATCGCAGGGGCGAGCGCGACCCCGCCTCCATCGATGACATTTACGAAGGTTATCTTGAGGTGGTCAGCGGCTCCGCCCACGCCGAAACCCTCGAATCCCTGCGCAAGCAATACCCTGAATTGCGTTGGGTGGAAACCCCCGCGGCACGCACCGAGGAGCTGCTCAATCGAGTGTGGGAGAAACGCGTCGACTTCGCGATAGCGGATTCGCACGAGATAGCCTATGTGCGCCGCTTCTATCCCGAACTCAGGGTCGCTTTTGATCTGTCGGAACCCAAGCGCATTGCCTGGGCTTTGCCGCTGTCGACAGACGATACACTCTACCGCGCGGCCACCAAGTTCATCCGCGGCGCCAAGGAAGATGGAACACTCGCGCAGTTGAAGGAACGGTACTTCGGTCATGTCAACGATTTCGACTACGTGCAGACCAAGGTGTTTCTGCGTCACATCGAAAAGCGACTGCCGCGCTACGAGCCCCACTTCCTGACCGCCAGTTCCCGCTACGAGGTGGATTGGCGCCTGCTCGCCGCCATGGGCTATCAGGAATCAGCATGGAATCCCCGCGCAATCTCACCGACCGGTGTACGCGGAATCATGATGCTCACGCTCGCCACGGCCTCGCATGTAGGCATCAAGAACCGGCTCGATCCCGAGCAGAGTATCCTCGGTGGCGCACGCTACTTCAGCCGCATTCTCAGCCAGCTCCCCGAACGCATCACCAATCCGGATCGTACCTGGCTGGCGCTGGCTGCCTACAACGTGGGATTCGGTCATCTGGAAGATGCGCGTGCCCTGACCCAGCACCTGGGCATGGATCCCGATCGCTGGGTCGATGTGAAGAAGCAGCTGCCGTTGCTGCGGAAAAAGGAGTTTTACGCCTACCTCAAGCACGGTTACGCCCGCGGTGACGAGGCGGTTACCTATGTTGAGCGAATCCGCGATTACTACGAGCAGTTGATGCGGCGCTTTCCGCTAACCGATGAAACCCGCCAGAAATTCGCGGAAGATCTGGTTGCCAGCAACACCCCGAGTTCCTGACACACTAGCGTCGTTCGCGGAAAAACTCCCGCACTCTCTCCCCGCACGCCGACTCCAGCACGCCACCCGTCACCTCAATTTGATGATTGAGTTGTGGGTGGCGCACGATATCCATCACACTGCCCGCGGCACCCGTCTTGGGGTCCAGCGCTCCGTAGACAAGTCGCGCAATCCGCGCATGGATCATTGCACCGGCACACATTGCACATGGCTCCAAAGTGACATAGAGCGTAGTGCCCACCAAGCGATAGTTGCCGACCCGCTCCGCGGCCGCGCGCAGCGCCTGTACCTCGGCATGGGCAGTGGGATCATGACTGGTGATCGGTCGATTCCAGCCTTCACCGATGATTTCGCCATCTTTAACCAACACGGCACCTACCGGCACCTCCCCCTCGCCGGCTGCGGATTCAGCCAGCTCCAGAGCGCGCTGCATAAAGTGCGTATCGGTGTCGTTGCTCATTGACCTGTGGTTTGTGCTCTATGATGAACACTTGAAGGAGCAGGGTGGTGGTCGCGCAATTCTACAGTATGCTGTCGTGAGACAACGAACCACACAGGGAACACTCCATGAATCGATTTGTGATAGCCGGGGTACTTGGCCTGATGGCAATCTCCCCCGCGACCGCGGACTCCCAGCCACTCACCTACGATCGCGTCCACTTGAGCGCCGCCGCCAGCGATCAGGTCGAAAATGACATCGTGGTCGCGACGCTCTATGCACAAGAGGAGAGCCAGGACGTGGCGCGGGCCAGCGATCAAGTGAATCGATTGATTGCCGCGGCCCTGCAAACCGCGAAACAGCAGCACGCGATCAAGTCCCAGACTCTGGAGTACCGGACAACTCCGGTCTATCAATCGGGAAAACCGACGGGGCAGTGGCAGGTCCGGCAGGCGATGCGTCTGGAGAGTCGCGACAGCAAGGCCTTGAGCGCATTACTGGGAGAGCTGCAGAAGACGCTGGCCTTGCGTTCGCTCACTTACGAGCTTTCGCCGGAGTTGCGCAAACACATCGAGGATCAGCTCACCCAGCGCGCCATCGAAGCGTTCAAAACCCGTGCGCAACTGATCACACAAGCATGGGGGCGCAACCAATACCGCCTGGTGGATATGCAGGTGTCCGACAGCGGCGGTTCCTCGCCGCAACCGATGTATCGCGGTGCTGAAATGAGTCTTGCACGCTCAGCGCCTACCATCGAGGCGGGCGATCAGCAGGTGACCGTCACCATTCAGGGGACAATCGAATTGCTTGGTACTCTTTCAAAATGCTATTGACGCCTGCAGTTGGTCTGTCAGCGTTCCTGGCAAGGCGCGGCTCGCTGCGAATGGCCTAGTCCTTTGCAAGAGCTGCAACGCCGTCCAGGGACGCTGACAGGCCAACCCGCAGGGCACCCCTCTGGTGTCCCGCCGCGGCGTTGCGCCGCGTGACAAGGGCTGGGCCATTGCCTGCGCAACGCGCCTTGCGGCGAAACACCACAGGGGCGCTGAAGGCGTCAATAGCATCTTGAAAGAGTACTAGGCCGCCTGCGCCAAAGCTTTCTGCTCCGCGTACCGCAGCAGCAACTCTTTCTCGCGGGCAGCGAATACCTCTACTGAGCGCAACTTGACATGCCCGTAGCCGCGCACGGAGGCCGGGAGGTTTGCGATTTCCACGGCCAGATCAAGATTAGCTTTGCTGAGTGTCGGCAATAGCCCTTTGATGGTTTCCCGATAACTTTCAATCAGTCGGCGTTCCATGCGCCGTTCGGCGGTATGGCCAAAGGGATCGAACATTGTGCCGCGCAATCCCTTGAGCCGCGCCAGGCCACGGAACAGGGGAAGCACCCAGGCACCGAAACGTCGTTTCATCGGTAGTCCCGTGACGGGATCCCTGCGAGCCAGAAACGGCGGTGCAAGGTTGAACTCCAACGCGTAGCCGCCCTCGAACTGTTCCGCGATGGTTGCCAGAAACTCGGGCTCGCTGTGCAGTCGCGCCACCTCGTATTCGTCCTTGTACGCCATCAACCTGAACAGGTCGTGCGCCACGGCCCGGGTGAACGCATCAGCGCCCGCGACTCGCTGATCCACGGCTTCCGACACTTCGTGCACAAACCGGCGATAGCGCTCAGCATAGGCGGCATTCTGGTAATTCGTTAAATAATCGACACGACGCGCGACCATTGCCTCGACACTCTCAGTCGATACCGCCCGGTCCCGCGTTTCGCTCGGGTCGATCCATGCGCGCAATGCGTCCGGATACTCGGCGAGCACCCTGCCCAGGGTAAAGACCTGCTGGTTGGCGGCCACGGCGACGCCATTCAACTCGATGGCGCGTTCCAGCGCCGCGCGGCTCACCGGAACCAGACCGCGCTGCCATGCATAGCCAAGCTGCAGAACGTTGGCGCCTGTGGTACTGCCGGTCAGTCGCTCGGCCCAATGGCGAAACGCCGCCGCATCGGTCCGTTCACGACCGACCTGAGCGCGAATGCGTTGCAGCATCAGCGATGCGTTGAGGTCCTTGTCGGGATTCAGCACCAGTTCGGCGGTCGGCATCACGTCCACCGATGCCACCACCCGCGTATCCGCTTTCAGCGCCGCCAGCGGTTCGGGTTGATTGGCCACCACCAGATCGCAGGCGATCAGGGCATCGGCGCGCGCGCGATCGATACGTACCTGGTGGAGTTTCCCGACATCCCTGGCCAGACGCACGTGACTGATCACCGCACCGCCCTTTTGGGCGAAACCCATGAAATCGAGCACCGATGCTGCATGCCCCTCCAGATGCGCGGCAACACAGACGATCGCGCCGACGGTGACGATGCCGGTGCCGCCAACACCGGTCACGAGGAGATTGAAATCGCCGTCGCCCAGCGCCACTGCGGGTTCGGGCAACCCTTGCGCCAGCCGCGCCAACTCATCTTCATTGACGCGCGAATGCTGCCGTAGCCGCCCACCCACCACGGTGACAAAACTGGGGCAGAATCCGTCGTTGCAGCTGTAGTCCTTGTTGCAGGCCGTCTGATCGATGCGCCGCTTCCGCCCCCACTCGGTCTCGACCGGGGTAATCGCCAGACAGTTCGATGCGGTACTGCAATCCCCGCAGCCTTCGCAGACCTGTTCGTTGATCACCAGGCGCCGTGCCGGATCGGGGTACTTACCGCGTTTGCGCCGTCGCCGCTTCTCGGCCGCACAGGTCTGCACGTAGAGCAATACCGAAACGCCCGGCGTGCCGCGCAACCCCTCCTGAACGGAATTCAGCCGATCACGGGGATAGAAGCGCACTCCAGAAGGGAAACGCTCGCGCGCGAACTGCTGGTCATCGTCCGACACCACTGCCAGCGTCTTTACGCCCTCGCCAGCAAGTTGATGGCAGATGGCGTCGACCGTGGGGCTCCCCTCCACCGGTTGACCGCCGGTCATGGCGACCGCATCGTTTACCAGGATCTTGTAGGTAATGTTCACACCCTCAGCGACCGCAGCGCGTATCGCCAGCGATCCGGAGTGCGAGAACGTACCATCGCCCAGATTCTGAAACACATGCCCGGTTTTGGTGAATGGCGCGAGGCCGATCCAGTTGGCACCCTCACCGCCCATCTGAATCAGCCCCTGGGTATTGCGGTCCATCCACGCCGCCATGTAATGGCAGCCGATACCGCCGTAAGCACGGCTGCCCTCGGGCACCCGGGTGGAAGTGTTGTGCGGGCAACCGGGGCAGAAATAGGGCACACGCTGCCCGAGCGACTCCACCGCCGCGGGTGCTTCAATCACCACGGATTCATCGATCAACTTCAACTGCGGCCGTGTACGCACCAACCAACGCCGCAGGACAGAGCGCAAAAGATAGGGCCGTGTCTCATCGACCTCGGGAATCAACGGCATGCCCTTTTCATCGCGTTTTCCCAACACCAGCGTACCGATCCTGCGATGATCAAAAAGCAGTGACTTGAGCTGCTGCTCCACCACCGGCCCCTTCTCCTCCACCACCAGGACTTCATCCAATCCGGCCGCAAATGCAAGCATGCGTTGTGGTTCCAGGGGGAAGCTCAGGCCCACTTTGTAGAGCCGAATTCCGAGGCTACTGAGATCGTCCGGACTTAGACCCAGATCTTCCAATGCCTGCATCAGATCGAGATGTGCCTTGCCGGTGGTGACGATCCCCAGCGTCGCCTCGCGCGGATCGGCCAGCAGGCGGTCTATGGAGTTGACGACGGCGAATGCCCGCACCGCATCGAGCCGGTTCAACATGCGTTGCTCAATCTCGGCGCTGGGCAGATTGGGCCAGCGGTAGTGCAACCCGTCCGCCGGCGCCGTGAACTCCACCGGTACAGCGAAGCGTGGCATGACCTCGGGCACGGTCACCACACCTGCACTCTCCACCGTCTCGGAGATCGCCTTGAACCCCACCCACGCACCTGAAAAGCGCGACAGCGCCCAACCGTAAAGTCCGAATTCGAGATAATCCTGCAGATTGGCCGGATTGAGAATCGGCATATGCCACGCCTGAAGAGCGAGATCGCTCTGGTGCGACATGGACGACGAGACACAGCCATGATCGTCGCCGGCCACCACCAGCACCCCGCCGTGGGGCGAACTGCCGTTGGCGTGGCCGTGCTTCAACGCATCGCCCGCCCTATCGATGCCCGGTCCCTTGGCGTAGAACAGCCCAAAGACACCGTCGCGAGTCGCCGCTGCACCCTCCGCCTCCACTTGCTGCGAACCGGCCACCGCCGTCGCCCCGAGTTCCTCGTTGATGGCAGCGACAAAGTGGATGTCGTGGCGTTCAAGATGCACCTGCGCCTTCCACAGCGCCTGGTCGTAGCCACCCAGTGGAGATCCGCGGTAACCGCTGATGAATCCCGCGGTATCGAGCTTGGCCGCACGGTCGGCGCGCGCCTGCAGCAACGGCAACATCACCAGCGCCTGCGTACCGGTGACATAGAAACAACCGCTTTCGCGGGTATAGCAATCGTCAAGCGCATAGCGCCTATCAACGGTCGTGCTCACACCTCTTCCTCCTGGTGTTCAAGCCGCTCTACGGCGGTTTCATCACGTACAAACAAAGGCTAGCAAGGGTGAAGCGAAATATTTTTGCTATTATTGCGCTGTATTTGCGTCGACGAGCAATTATAGTTCTTATTTCTCATTAAGGAGCAATTTAAATGCCATACGACCGTTATGAAGCAAATATCCTCTCGATACTTCAGCGTGACGGTCGGATAACCAACCAGGCGCTGGCCGAGCAGGTGGGCCTCTCCCCCGCCCCCTGCTGGCGACGGCTGAAGGCCTTGGAGGAGAGCGGCATCATTCGCCGCTATGCTGCGATCCTCGAGCCGGAGAAGGTTGGGATAGGATTTTGTGTCTTCGCACACGTCACCATCACGCGCCACAGCGAAGGCATCGTCGAGCAGTTCGAACGCGCAGTGATGAACCGGCCTGAAATTCTGGAGTGCTACAGCACCATGGGCAGTTCCGACTACCTGCTCAAGATCATGGTGGCAGATGTCGCCGCCTACGATGCCTTTCTCCACAGCTGCCTTTTCGTGCTACCCGGCGTGCGGGGCGTTGAATCTTTCGCGTCGCTGAGGGAGATCAAATACGACACCGCTCTCCCCCTGGCAGACTCCCAAGGCAGTCAAACCACCCTGTAACGCCACTATTGGACTGCTACCCCTCGCCTCACCCGCCCTCAGTCACGCGACGGAGGCGGTCTCGGTGCCCGAACCCAGCGCCTTCGCACCGTTGGGCATCGGGGTGGTAGGGTTGATCGTCGCGAAACGTTACAAGAAAAAAGACTGAGAACCGCCTGATCGCATCGTGCCGAGCCGACACTCCGGGCCAACGCCATCGGTCCGAGGTTCATTCCACGGTTTCTCTGCCCTGCTCAGCCGGCAATCCCTGAGCCCGCAACCGACGTCGCGTCAAAAGGGGCGCCAGCTGTGCGATCAGCATCCCCGCCAGCATCAGCGCGCCGCCCAGGACCCCCCGCCAGCTCAACCCCTCATTGAGCACGATCCAACCCGCCAACGCCGCAAAAACCGCTTCCAGGCTGAGCAGAATCGCCGCATGGGCGGCCGGGGCGTTGCGCTGGCCGACCACCTGCAACGTGTAACCCACCCCCACCGCCAGCAGGCCGCTGTAGAGAACCGCGTCCATCGCTGCGCCGATACCCGCCAGGGAGATCGGCTCGAATACCAGGGCTGCCGCCAGGCTGAGCAGGGCACAGACTGCGAACTGCACGCACGCCAGCGTAATCACCGGTACGCGCCGCGAGTAGCGGCCCAGCACCAGTACATGCACCGCCCAGAACACTGCGCCTAGGAGTTGCAATCCATCACCCAACGAAACGGCGAGATCTTCGGTCACACTGAGAAAATAAAGACCGACGACCGCGAGGATCGCACCGGTCCAAGTGCCTGTCGGCGTACGGTGACTGGCGAGCAGGCCCAGGAGCGGAACGAAGAGTACGTAGAGACCGGTGATAAACCCGGCATTGGCGACGCTGGTCCAGAGCAGGCCCGCCTGCTGCAATCCGGCGGCAATGAAAAGCACACCGCCGGCCAGCAAACCAGCGTTGAGGCTATCGCGGGTGCGGTGAGTTGATACCTCGAATCGCTGCGCGCGGATCGCCCAGGGCAACAGCACCAGCGCGCCGATGGTAAAACGCAGCGCGTTGAAGAGCATGGGGCCGACCGATTCCATGCCGAGACGTTGGGCGACGAAGCCGGTGCCCCAGATGAGGGCGGCCAAGAGCAGCAGAGCGTCGGCGCGGTAAGTGCGTGGAGTCATGGGAATAGCTGTCAAACCAGAACCTCAGATTACCTGCCTGCCCGCGATCACTACGAGTGACATCTGCTGGCAATGCCTCCGAACCACACCTATTCCACCAACCGCGCCTGCGCGATTGAACACGATCCGCATTACTCCCGCCCGATTGCGAATAGCCCGTAAATATTCAGTACTGGCGCGGGTGTTGCGGTGGTCACAAGTGTTGAAATCATGGGAAATGCCACTGTTAGGATTGTTCGGTTATATTCATGCGTGGATTGCACGCAGAAGCGCGCATCGATTCAATTACCCCACCCTATTACAAATTTTGCATCAAAACTTCAGAGATTCTAAAGCCCGGCTTCTTCCATGGTGGTGGTCGGCACCGAACTTGGAATCCAACGGAAGGAACCAGCCATCACCTCGACACCCTCTCAAAAAAAACGCACAGCCTCAAGCCTACGCAGTGCCGGACAACCTGCGTGGCGCCGGCCCGCAGCCGATCAGATGATTCTGCGTTCTTCTCCTGATCATCTGGTGGCGTGTCCAAAACACGCAACAAAATGTATGCTTACGAAACCTCTGATTAAGTCGTGTTCAGTGATTCCTTAATCAGAAGACGTTCAGCGTACTTTGATTCCCGTCAACACATACTCAGGCCGTCACAAATACGTTGCCGTCCGACGCCTAATGGCATCAAACAGATAATGGGTGAACGATATGCGTTACCTGGCACTCGTGACTGACTACGATGGAACATTGGCCTCGGATGACAGCGTGTCGGAGCAGGTGGCACGCGCCCTGGAGCGCGTGAGGGTTTCCGGCAGGCGGACAATCCTGGTCACAGGTCGCCGGCTCGACGATCTGCTGGCGGTTTGTCCCTGCGCGCAGCTGTTCGACATCGTCGTCGCCGAAAACGGCGCCATCGTCTACGATCCCGCAAGCAGGGAAGAGACGCAACTCGCCAATCCACCGTCCAAGCTGCTGATACAGGGCCTGCAGGAGCGCGGGGTTGATCCGCTGGAGATCGGACAGGTGCTGGTGGCGACGCACGCACCGCACCGTGCGGCGGTTCAGGACGTCATCTGGGAACTCGGCCTCGAGGCCCAGGTGATCGGTAATCGCGGCGCGGTCATGATACTGCCGGCCGGCGTCAACAAGGCAACTGGGCTTGAGTACGCACTGCGCGAACTGGGGCTTTCGCGCCACGAGGTGGTGGGCATCGGTGACGCGGAAAACGATCATTCGTTTCTGGAACGCTGTGAATGCGCCGTGGCGGTGGCCAACGCGGCACCCTCCATCAAGGCGATCGCCGACTTCGTGACGGTGGCCGAGAATGGTAACGGGGTTATCGAACTGATCGATGAGTTGATCGCCAACGATTTACGCCGACTGGCAGGTACACTTCCACAACATTTAATTTTGCTCGGGAAACGCGCGGATGCAACCACGGTGCAACTGCCGCCCTACGGCCACAACATGCTGGTTGCCGGGCCTTCCGGCTGCGGCAAATCCACGCTCGCCGCCAGCGTCGTCGAGCGTCTCATCGAGAAGGACTACCAGGTCTGTGTTATCGATCCAGAGGGCGATTACGGAACGCTACGCGACATCGTGACGCTCGGTAACCAGTGGCGCGCTCCCAGCGTCGGCGAAGTGTTGTCGATTCTCGAAGATCCGAAGATCAATGTGGGCGTCAATCTCCTCGGTATTCCGCTGGATGATCGACCGAATTTTTTCGCCCAGCTCATACCGAACCTGCAGGCCATGCGCGCCCGCACCGGGCGGCCGCACTGGCTGGTGGTGGACGAGGCACACCATATGCTGCCCAGCACCTGGGGTCACGCCGCAGCCGTGCTGCCGCAACAGCTCCAGGAGACCATCCTGGTCACCGTGCATCCAGACCATGTGGCGCCGGCCATCCTCACTCCGATCGACGTGGTTGTGGCCATCGGCCATTCGCCGCAAGAGACTCTCAGGAAATTCGCTGACGCAACGGACCAGCCATTGACGTGGCCGGAAGGTCTGTCGTATCAACCGACCAATGTCGTCGTCTGGTTTGTCCGGGATGGGCAGCCACCGTTTTCGATGCAGGCACAGCGCGGGCGGGCCGAGCGCATCCGCCACCTCCGCAAGTACGCAGAAGGCAACCTGCGCTGGCACAGTTTCTATTTCCGCGGCCCCAACAACCAGCACAACCTGAAGGCGCAAAATCTGATGGTTTTCTGCCAGACCGCCCAAGGCATCGATGAGGCGACCTGGATGTACCACCTCCACCGCGGCGATTACTCGCGCTGGTTCCGCCATGCAATCAAGGATGATTACCTCGCCGACGAAACGGAACGTGTCGAACGTCGTACCGACCTCGAACCCTGGCAGACACGGCGGATGATTACAGAGTTGGTGAATGCCCGTTACACACTGCCGGAATAGAAGGCTGGAAGCCGCCGTCGAGCACCCATGTCCCGCTGAAATTGCACCTCGTTCCTCGGCATCGCTTATCTCCTTGGAAAACCAAGCAATGCCGGTTTGCGCACCCTACTGGTTCACTGGTTGAGCCACATTGGCAATCAGGAAAACGCTTGACCATGATCCCGCAATCTGCCCTCGCCATCGTCGCGCTCTTTGCGAGCCTTGTCCTGCTGGTGATGGGGAACTCGTCCCTTGGAACCATCGCCGCGCTGCGCCTGGAGATCGAAGGTTACGAACCCGGCGCCATCGGCATCGTGCTGGCGCTGACCTCGCTCGGCTTCGTCCTGGGCAGTTTGTTTGGCATACGAATCGTCCAGCGCGTCGGTCACATCAGGGCTTTCGCGGTGTTCGCCGGCATCGCGGCCGTGGCCGCGCTGTCACACCCGCTGCATGTCTCGATACCGGGATGGATGTTGTTCCGACTGGTACTTGGGTTCTGCATCGCCGGACTGATGCTGGTGACGGAGAGCTGGATCAACTCGCACGCGACGCCGCAGTCGCGAGGCTCCCTGCTGGCCACCTACATGGTGCTTTTCTTCCTTGCGGCCTCGAGTGGGCAGTTCATCGTAGCGCTTGGTGACCCCGGCATGTATGGGCTGTTCGTGATCGCCGCTATCTTCATCATTCTGTCGCTCGTGCCGATCTCACTGACCCGGTCAACGCCGCCCCAGATGAAGCGTGGGAAGAGGCTCGCCTTCAGTGTTCTGTGGGCCCGCTCGGAGCTGGGACTGGGCGGCGCTGCGGTCAGCGGCGTCGTCCTGGGAGCATTCGGGATCGTCGGCCCTGTATACGGCTATGAAATGGGCTTGACGGTCGAGGAAATTGCCGTCTTCATGGGCATCTCGATCCTCGCGGCGATGGTGGTTCAATGGCCGATGGGGTATTTGTCGGACTACCTGCCGCGCCGCCTGGTAATCGTGTGCGTTACGGGCGCTGCCGTGGGCATGGCGCTGTTCACTGCCGCCTTTGGCCAACGTTCGTCAATGCATCTCTATGGCGGCGTGGCCTTGTTCTATGCACTGGCCGCCTGCATCTATCCGTTGAGTCTGGCGCTGACGCATGACATGCTCGCCAAGCACCAGATCGTGCCGGCAAGTTCACTACTGCTGCTTGCAAACGGCCTGGGTGCAGTGGCCGGGCCGGCCATCGGCGGCGCGGCGATCACTCTGCTTGGGCCGTCGGGGTTGTTCCTGTTCCTTGCCGCCGCGCTGGGGCTGTTGCTGCTGTTGGCGCTGCATTCGTTCGCGAGTGAGAGGGCTCCCCTGGTGCGCGAGCAGTCGCATTGCGTGGGCATCGCGCCGGTATCGACCGCTGTGATCATAGATCTCGATCCGAGGCAAGAATCGGGTTGACCGCCGCGCCGCCAATGTAGACGATTCATACGGCAGGCAGCAGAGCGCTGTGTCGAAACGGTTTGCTCTCGCGGTGCGCTCGCTCCACCAGGCGCGCGACCAGGTTCGTGAGCGTACCGATGAGATAGGTGGTAGCGATGACCGTGATTTCCAGTCGACTGACTGTCGTGCTCTTCACCCCCATGGCAAGCGCCGACAGCATGACCAGAGCCGCCGCCGTGGTCTCGCTCGCCAACGTATCATGTGCCGGGTACCAGCCAGAGGTAAAGGCGAACAGGAGGAGCGGCTCGAGCGTGAGTGCGAGTGCGACGCCAGGCAGCACGGTGTTTCCCGTCATGTTCGCGGTGAACCCGCGACTGAGCCCGGGGTAGCTGAGGGCATCTATGTAGCCGACAGCGAAGGCAAGCGCCAGCAGCAATCCGTTTCTTGTCGTAATCGAGCATGGTTCAACCAATGGAAAATGCGGCTCAGGTGTGATTCGGGAACCTGATCGGTCGCAGTTCCAAAAGTCTATCGCAGTGGCGTGCATATCGAAGCTAACCATTCGACAGTCATGACGCACTCCCGCTTCCGCCCAACCCAAGCTAGACATCATGCACTGACCCGCCCAAGCTCAATGTTCGCGAGGTTCCCTAGGTGTTAAAAGCACACAGCAAGTGGCAGAGCCACATTGGGGGGGGCAGGAGATGAAAAGTGTAACCCAAAAAATAGTGGAGAGTTGAATCCGTACCGCTTTAGCGTTGATCCGGATGCAGCATACTTCAGTCTGGACCTGCACAAAACACCATAGCGGTGTCCAACCTGGTGACAAGCTTTTTCGTCCACAGTGTCGCGTAGGGCAGATGGCGTAAGGGGTGCAAAAACCTCAACTAACACAGAGAAGTCTGTTAAAGGATTCACGCGGCGTAACTTTGAACGGCGAACACATGACAGGAGTGCCGCTAATTTGTAATCTGCGTTTTCTGAAGTGGTTGTGCTCCGTCTTTTGCCGGCATGTTTTATCACCCACGCGACGTAGCGATTCATCCATTCCTGCAGGAACTTCCTGCTGTCTGCACCGATGTCGCCTGACGGGTCAAATTATCCTTCCTTGGTGTGGATGAATGCTTCGGGCTGTCCCAGCGTCGGCACGTCCAGATATGCAAGGGTGGTGCGCAGATGCTGCTGCGCCACCGCCGTGCCGATGGTGCCGATCGAGGCACCCAACACGCTGGCCGGTTTGCCCGCCCAGACGCTTTCTCCATAAGGGCGCGAGGCATGGTCGATCGCGTTCTTGAGCACGCCCGGAATGGAACGGTTGTATTCAGCTGTGACAAACAGCAACCCCCGGGCAGTCTTGATTTGACCTTTCAAGCGCTTGACGGCCTTGGTCTGGTTTGCGCCGTCGTCCTGGTTGTGGAGCGGCAGGTCGCCGATCTCGACTTGGTTGAACGAGAACTCTGGCGGCGCAAGTTTAGCGATTGCAGTCGCGAGCTTGCGATTGAACGAATCACGGTGAAGACTGCCGATCACTACAGCGATGGGGTATGGGCTCATTCGGACTATCGGTACACCAGTCCACCATCTATGAGAGGGGCCTGTCCTGTCATGTAATCAGAATCGGGTCCCGCCAGGAACGACACGAACGCGGCGACGTCCTCCGGCGTCTGCGCCCGGCCGAGCGCGATACCCTCAACATACTTATCGTAAGTCGCGCCCACCGCCGCGCCTGTGAGCTCGGCGAACCGCTTGTCGATCTCTACCCACATATCGGTACCGACGATGCCGGGGCAGTAGGCGTTGACCGTGATCCCGGCATTGGCATACTCCTGCGCCGCCACCTGCGTCAGGGCCCGCACCGCAAACTTGGTCGCGGAGTAGACGCCAAGCATGGCAAAGCCATCGTGTCCGGCGATGGATGCAGCGTTGATGATTTTGCCCTTCTGCTTGCGCTGTTGAAATTTCTTTGCCGCAGCCTGGATACCCCACAGCACGCCGTTGACGTTGACCTTCAGTATCTTGTCCACTTCCTCAGGCGTGACATCGGCGAGCGGCTGAACCTGCGCGATTCCGGCGTTGTTGATCATGACGTCGAAACCGCCGAGCGCCTTCTCGGCGTGCTCGATCGCGGCATAGACATCGTCGCGTTTCGTGACATCGGCCTTGAAGGTCGTTGCCTTACGGCCCAATTTCTTGACCTTATCCGCGACTGCATTCGTCGTCTCGTCGTTGACATCCACGATCGCGATGTGCGCGCCGTCCTTTGCCAGTCTGAGCGCAATCGCGCGGCCGATGCCCTGGCCCGCGCCGGTAATAAGAACCACTTTTCCTTCGATGCTCATGTTTATTCTCCTATCAAAGCGTCGGTGACGTCGAATGAAGCGCTATCGCATCATTCCTGATCTCATCCGTAGATTGACTACTCTCTTAGTCCCCGAACCGATGATTCGAACGTCCATTTCACATCCATATCACTTCGTCTTCCTGAAAACATCGAGCGCGATCTCGTAGCTCGGGTCGGGGTGCTTGAACAGGTATTCACCGTGGCGGATCGATGCCAGCACGCCGGCGCGCTGGCGCACGGCTTCGAACGGTGAACTGGCGTCCAGCACCAGGAAATTGGCCGGCTTGCCCGCTTCGATACCGTACTGGTCGTCCACGTTCAAGGTCCGGGCGCCATTGTAAGTGATCAGGTCCAGGCACCGGTCCAGCTCGTCGAACGACATGGTCTGTGCCAGGTGAATGCCATTGTCCAGAATGTTCATCAGGTTGCCGTTGCCGGCCGGATACCAGGGGTCATTGATCGAGTCCTGGCCGAAACACACATTGATGCCGCTCTCCCAGAACTCCTTCACCCGGGTCAGGCCGCGGCGCTTGGGATAGGTGTCCTGGCGGCCCTGCAGATAGGCATTCTCGGTTGGCAGCGAGATGAAGTTCAGCCCCGAGCGCTGGAACAGCCCCATCATGCGGAAGGCGTAGGCATTGTCCGCCGAGCCAAACGAGCAGGTATGGCTGGCGGCGGTGCGCGTGCCAATCCCTTCGGCCATCACCAGGGCGTTGAGCAGTTCGACGAAGCGGCTCATCACGTCGTCGGTCTCGTCGCAATGCACGTCGATAAGTTTGTCGTGCTTGACGGCCAGTTCAACGGTGCGGTGGATGGACTTCTCGCCGATCTCGCGTGCCCACTCGAAGTGCGGGATGGATCCGACACAGTCCGCGCCCATCTTCAGCGCCTCCTCGATCATCTCGTCACCTCCCTTGTAGGCGTACATGCCCTCCTGCGGGAATGCGACTATCTGAATGGTGACGTTGTCTTTGAGCTGTTCGCGGACTTCCAGCATCGCCTTCAGTCCGGTCAGTGTGGGATCATCCACGTCGATGTGGGTGCGGATGAACTGAACACCTCTGGAAACCTCTTCCCCGATGCCCTTCAGCGCACGCTCTTTGGCGTCTTCGAGCGTCTGGGTTTTCTTGACATCGTGCCAGCGGGCGATGCCCTCGAACAGGGTGCCGCTGGTGTTCGTGGCACCCTCGTTGCCGGCGGTATACACGTAATCCAGGTGCAGGTGGGCATCCACATAGGGCGGGACCACCAGGCGATCCTGCAGGTCGATTTCCTCGTCCGCCTTGGGCAGATTCTTGCCGATCTGTTTGATGACGCCTTTATCGACCAGGATCTCGCTGGCTTCATCGTGCTGCCGGTAGATCAATGCGTTGGTGAATTTCTTCATGGCTTTCTCCTTTACGGATTGACAACTGCAGCTGATGAAGACCGCAGGGTGTGTTTAGCCAGGAGCGCGATGATGATGGCCAGGATAAAGCAGACCAGTGACATGACCACGATGTGTTTGACGCCAGATGACGGAAAATCATTCAGGAACATACCACCGACCCAGGTGGCGATCATGATCGACAGGTTGAAGATGCTGGACTGCAATGAAGTCGCGACATCCTTGGCTTTTTCGATCTGTTTGCTGACGGCGGTCTGGTACATCGTCACCAGCGGGCCGAAGGCCAGGCCCCAAAGGAAAAATGCGGCATGCGAGACAACGATAGTTCCCCTGAAGACCAGGAACATGGCCATGGAAATCGCGCCGATGGCGAGCATGCTGACGATCAGAGGACGCAGATAAGCGTCAATGTATTTCGCGGAAACAATGACCGAGATGACCGAGCCGATGCCAAAGATCAGCAGCGCCAGGCCGATACCGCCCGCGAAGCCGATCATCTCCACCAGCAGGGTAATGTAGGTGTAGATGCCGTAGTGGGCCGCGACTGACAAAAAGGTCAACAGCAGGACGATCTGGATCGACGGCATTTTCAGCACCGCCAGGGGCGAATTGCTCCTGCTGAGCTTCTCACCTTTCACCGCAGGCAAATAGAAATACGCCAGCACGGCAATGACAGCGACAATCACGCCCAGAGCCAGGAAGACACTGCGCCAGCCAAATGTAAGGCCGATCGTCGTCATCACCGGCAGGCCGATGCTGATGCCCAGGGTGTTGCCCGACATGATGACCGTGATGGCCTTGCCGTGCATGTTTTCGGGCACCAGCCGCGTGCCGTAGGCCGCGATCATCGGCCACATCACACCCGCGCAAATGCCGCCGACAATGCGGAAGGCGATGATGACCGCATAGGACGACGACAGACCAACGACGATATTGGAAGCCGCGAAGCCGATCAGCAGCGCCATCAGCAGCGTTTTGCGGTTGACCGCCAGGGTGGCGCTGATCAGGGGAATGGCGGCAATGGCGGAAGCCAACGCATAAACTCCGACCAGAAAACCGATCTCGCTTTCCTCAACGCCCAGCCCCTCGGTCATCTGCGGCAGAATACCCGACGGCACCAGCTCTGACAGAATACCCACAAAGGTAACACTGGCCATCAGGCCGAAGACCAACAATGGAAGGGTCTGCTTTTCGTTAGATGGGGAAACTGCGGACATCGTGCTCTCTCTAGCTGCGACTCGTTTTAGTTTCATTCCTGTCGGAGCAAGGGCGCATTTCGTCGATGTCCGTGGGGCGACTCGACCTGCCAGGGTCAAGCTGACGCGAGCCGCGTCAAATCAGATCTTCACCAATAGGCCACAGTTGCGCATGCCGTAGTCGGTTGAGCCGCTAGCCTTGCACGTCCTTGGCAATCCGATCCCCCAGATCCTTGTCGACCTTGCGCCAGTATGCGAGGGCCCGCTTGAGCACGGGTGCGGAAACACCGGCCTTGAGGTGACCGACGACATTGCCCACCAACCGGTCGCGCGCCGCGGCGTCCATCACGTCGCGAACCAGCGTGCCTGCCTGGCCGAAGTCGTCGTCATCTTTTCGCAAGGTATAGGCCTTGCGTACCATATCACCGTCGGCATGCCACAGCCCGGCCTCGGCGGCTCGTACCGGGTCAGCCTTCGGGCCACCGTATGAGTTGGGCGCGTACACGGGATCGGTGACATTCTCGGTGCGCATGACTCCGTCCTTGCTGTAACTGTGAACCGGCGCCTGGGGTCGATTTACCGGAATCTGCTTGTAATTGACGCCGAGCCGGGCACGGTGCGCGTCGGCGTAGGAGAAGACACGGCCCAGCAGCATCTTGTCCGGGCTCAAGCCGATTCCGGGCACCAGATTGTTCGGCTCGAACGCGGCCTGCTCGATTTCGGTGTGATAGTCGGTTGGATTACGATTCAAGGTCAGTTTGCCGACATCGATCAGCGGGTAATCCTTGTGTGGCCAGACCTTGGTCAGGTCAAAGGGATTGAAGCGGTAGGTTTTGGCGTCTTCGAACGGCATGATCTGCATCTTCAAAGTCCAGCTCGGAAAATCGCCTTTCTTGATCGACTCGAACAAATCCCGCCGATGATAGTCGGCATCCACGCCGGCCAGACGATCGGCCTCGGCCTGGGTCAGAAACTCAATCCCCTGGTCGGTCTTGAAGTGATATTTCACCCAGAACTTCTCGCCTTTGGCATTGACCCACATGTAGGCATGACTGGAGTAGCCGTGCATGTGCCGCCAGGTTTTCGGGATGCCGCGATCACCCATCAACCAGGTGACCTGGTGCGCCGATTCCGGTGACAATGACCAGAAATCCCACTGCATATCATGGTCGCGCAGACCGCTGTCCGCCCGGCGCTTCTGTGATCGGATAAAATGCTGGAACTTCATTGGGTCTCGAATGAAAAAGATCGGCGTATTGTTGCCGACCATGTCGTAGTTGCCCTCGGTGGTGTAGAACTTGAGCGAAAACCCACGTGGATCACGCCAGGTATCGGGACTGCCGCGTTCCCCGGCAACCGTGGAAAAGCGGATCAGCGTGTCGGTCTGCGTGCCGGGCTGAAATACGGCGGCCCGGGTATACGCACTGACATCGCCGGTGACTTCAAAGTGGCCGAATGCACCGCCGCCCTTGGCATGGGGCTGACGTTCGGGGATGCGTTCGCGGTTGAAATTTGCCATCTGCTCGAGCAGATAGTGATCGTGCAATACGATCGGACCATCCGCGCCAATCGTCAGCGAGTGCTCGTCACTCGCAACCGGTATACCGGCATCATTGGTCGTGGGTTTGGTTTTGTCAGTCATCGCTGTGACTCCTGGATATGTTGATGAGCAGGAATAGATCGTGTCCCGCAGAGAGGTATATGAGTGTATGTCTCTGCTCTGAATGTATTCGCGCGCAGCGATCGACTGTCGACAACCGAGCGGTCTGATTGCCGACCAGCGAATTGCAGGCCCGCGTGAGCTTCGCTGGCAAACCATCCGGCCAACGGCGGGCTTTGTTCCTGCCTATACACAGCACACAGTTTTACTTATTCACCGTCGCCCGTTTGAATCAGGCCACGCTTTGATAGACAGTGGAGGTTGGTCCAATCGACCCATGACCACAGACTACGGGGCAATTTACCGGCTGGTCTGTGCGCCAACGTACATAGTGGTCGTTCGTTGCTGCGGCTTCCTATCCTGGTACTTTTCGATCGATATCATGACCGGCCTTGGCGCAGCAGCGTGCAGCATGCATGAGGGGTAAACAACATTGCATAACTTGCGCCAAGATAGCTGGCGTATGCATGTACGATCTCCTTGACGGCTTCGGTGCCTCAAGAAAACCAAAACGCTGCCATGCATACGCTGTTTTTGCGGACGAAGCTGTTTCGCCTTGGATCATTGATTCGGGATCATGCGGGCGTGACCAGACGTCTGGTTATCGGCTCGCTGACCAAGAAGCTGTGAACGTGCTCCTCCACCGCATGATCGGCTCTGGTCACACGTTTGTGTAAGCGCAGATACTCGAGCCATGACTCGACCAAAAAAGTTTCGATGAATTTGCCGCGCTCCGCCGTGTCTTCAAACACGCCCCACGCGTAAGCCCCATCGCGCCGGCGCTGAGCCGACAGGCGATCAAGTGCGGCGAGAAACGGTTCGCGCTGGTTCGGAAGCACGGTGTATTCGATGGTGACCAACACAGGGCCAGCCTCGTTTTCGATTTGATCCGCGACTATGGGCGCCGGCCAATGCATCGAAGGCGCAAGGTCGATTGCGCCGGACCCCTGCAGCTTCCAGCGCCGCGTCAGCGGAATTGCAAGCAGCGCGCACGCCGCTGCAACGAAGTGTGTCATCGACAGACCGATAACGCTGGCCAGCCATCCCCAAAGCGCGCTGCCGAGCGCCATCGCGCCGGAAAAGATGGTGACGTAGATTGCGAGTCCGCGCCCGCGCACCCAATCGGGCAACGAGAACTGCGCCGAAACATTCAGACTCGAGACCGCGGTGATCCAACAGCTACCGGCCAGCAGGCTCGCGACAAGCGCGGTCCACGGCTCGCATGCAACGCCGAACATCCCGAGCGCCAGGGCGGTGCCCATTGCCGCGCCTGCGACCAGCGCGTTAGGAGTGAAGTTGGCCCGGAGCCTGGGCAGTATCATGGCGCCGACGATGGCGCCGCCGCCAATCGCGCTCAGCAAGATCCCATAGAGCGTAGGGCCGCCACCGATCTGCATGCGTGCAACGAGCGGCAACAAGGCCCAATAGGCGCTTGCGAACAGAAAGAATCCTATCGCGCGGAACAATGTCGCACGCAGAGGTGGATTGTTGCGTGCGTAACGGGCACCTGTTCGGATCGCGGCAAGAAAGCGTTCCGCTGGCAACCGACTGCTCCTCTTCTGCAGTGGGCGCCACCACAGCAATCCGCCGATACTGCCAATGTTGGCGACCGCATTAATCCAGAACGGTGCGGCGACTCCGACGCCAACGGTCAGCACACCCACTAACGCCGGACCAATGGCGCGGCTGATGTTCATGCCAACGCTGTTGAGTGCTACAGCCGCAGGAAGCTCTTCTTTGCGCTTGATCAAAAGCGGGACTATTGACTGCAACGGGGGCGTAACGATCGCAGCGCCTGCGCCGAGCAGGAAGGTGAAGATCAATAATGTGACCGGTGTGATGCGGTCGAGCCAGACAAGAGCCGCGAAAGTCGCCGCGATAACGGAAATGCCGCATTCGGCCGAAATCAGCAGGCGCCGCTTGTCAACGATGTCGGCCAGAGCACCTGCCGGTAGCGCCAGCAGGAACATCGGCAGACTCGACGAGACCTGCACCAGCGAGACCATCAACGGATCAACGCTGAGGTCCGTCATCAGCCAAGCCACTGCAGCGGTATACATCCACCAACCGATATTGGTGGCAACCGTTGCCGTCCACAGCACCGCATAGGGCGGATGGCGCAACGGGTGCAAGGCCTCGGCTAGCGCCGAGACATTTTTCAAAGGATTCACCCAGCGTATCCTAGAACGGCGGTGAAATGACAACAGTGCCACTAACGACGAGCGCTGTCGAATAGATTCTGAAAGTTGTTTTCGGGGTAGCGGATTGATTGGCGGTAGATATCGCGGTAGAAGCGCTCCTCAAAGGAATCGCTATACATGACCGGAGCTTCCAAGCACCGTTGACGGGTATCCCGTGATCGCCATTGCCTCACCGCAATCGCCAATTCGCTGCCGGTCTATCCGGCTGCGGCAAGCCCACGCTCACCGCCAGCGTCGACGGGCGTCTCATCGAGAAGGACTACCAGGTCTGTGTTATCGATCCAGAGGGCGATTACGGAACGCTACGCGACATCGTGACGCTCGGTAACCAGTGGTGCGCTTCCAGCGTCGGCGTGAGCGACGTCACGAAGAACAGCAGCCCACGGGACAAGGGCAGCGCATAGAGACAGGTGCAATCGATAAAGCTCATCAGATGCCTTTTCGATCATGTCTGAGGACACGGCGTCGAAAGTTTAATCAGTGGCTTTGCGTAACCGAAAGGCCAGCAACACGAACAACACACCAAAGGCCAGGGCCCAAAAGCCGATGATCCATGCGATCGATACCAGACCGGCATGCGGCAGTGCAATGATCGCCACGCCGAACGCGATGGACAAAAGACCGCTTACGATCAAAATCCATTCCCCCTCGATCTGTTTGCGCAGCTGGATCGCTGCAAAAATCCGCAGTGCCCCACCCAGTATCGCCCATACGGCCACAACGATCAGCAACGCGAAGGCCGACACACCGGGCATCAGCAACATCAATGCACCGGCGATGATGCCCAGGAAACCATCGAGCAGCCGGACCCGCCAATTCTCCTTGTCATTGCGATATCTGATCGCATCCATCGTGCCAAAGACACCGTCCACCAGGATATAGGCCCCGAACATGAACACCAGCACAGCCAGTGTAAGGCCCGGCCAGAGGAACGCGGCCACTCCGAACACAATGGCTGCAATGCCCCGCAACAGAACGATCCCCCAGTTTCGTGCAAGAAAACTCAACGTCGTTTCCATGGTATTTCCCTTCCTGATACTCTAACGACGACGCGCTGTGATGGTTTCTCCACGCGCTGTCTCAAGGATCAATGCGCCGGTATCATCGACGCTGTACGATATGACCTGTGCCAAAAAATCCAGCAGGTTTTGTTCCTGATTGGCCATCGCAGGTGGACAGGCCATCATCGTGGTGCCGGTCAACTCAAGCGTAAGTGCGCCTTCATCCGCTTCGAACAACCCAATCAGACGGTTGCATGTGGTGTTGCCCGCCAGAGAGCCATCGGGCAGGAACTGCAGACTGGCGGGACTGCGGTCGATCACACCACGCCCTGCAATATTCTCGATCAGCCATTCGCGTCCGACCAGCATCGGGGCGTCGTCCTGCGCCATCAGATACGCGGCCACGGCACGGTATGCGGGCAGGGAGGTCGGATCGTTGCCTGCATTATTCGCCACAGGGTGGGACGCGAACCGCACGATGACCATGTCAGCGGTCGGGTCGATCCAGATCGTCTGGCCGTGAACGCCGCGTGCTGCAAATGCACCGTTGTCGTCATGGCTGACCCACCACTGGCCACGATAGGTCCAGCCGGGCAGCAAATCGTAGCCTGCCCTGGTGAAGGCATCGTGGTCGCCGCCCTGCCGGATGCGATCGATGGCCGCCGCAGGAATTACCTGTTTGCCGTTCCATTTACCACGTTGCAGGATCAACTGCCCAAGGCGCCCCATGTCGCGCAGCGTGGCATTGAACCCACCCCCGGAAAACGGTGTGCTGATTGAATCGACCGTATAGAACGCCTCGCGCTCAGCGCCTATCCGGCGCCAGATACGCTCGGACAGATATTGCGCCACCGACACACCCGTCGTGCGTGCGACCAGCCAGCCGACTGCATCCGAATTCACGGTCTTGTAGGCAAAGGCATCGCCATGCGCGTCCTCGTTCTGCTGCACCGTCATCAGGTATTCATAATAGCTGCGCGGCCCCTCATACCCTTCGGGCCTGGGCAACGGGCTTCCGGCCTCGGCGAACCGCCAGAACTCTGCATCCGGATCACTTTCGTCTTCGGAATAATCCAGCGCAGTCGTCATCTCCAACACCTGTACCACGGTCGCATTTCCAAAGGCGCTGTCGGCCAGTTCGGGGATGACATCGGACATCGGTGCGGTCTCATTCAGACGGCCTTCGGCGATCAATGCTTCGGCCATCAGGCCAGTGATACTCTTGGTGACGGACATCGCGCCGTGGAGCGTGCTTTCCGTAAGACACCCATCGTAGCGCTCATAGACAATGCGCCCGTGGTGAAGCACCAAAAGGCCGTCGGTATAGTTGACATCAAAGGCGGCATCGAAGGTCATCTTCTCGTCACTGTTCAGAACCTTGAATTCAACCGCGTCGATACCCGCATCCAGATCGGCGGGCAGCATGCTGACCGATCCACTGGCATTGGGCACGGAAACGGTGGGCATCAGTTCGCGGAAATGACAGACCGTCCAGCGCAGTTTGGGAAACGAGAAGAAATCCGCATCCGTAAACCGGATCGTCATCGCGGGTGCGGGCGGGAAACCCTGCATCCAGCCCATCGTGACAGGGTCCGATGCGGCCGCGTCCAGCGGAGTGTCTTGCGCCATGACCGAGCCTCCGAATGACAGTGTCGCGGCCATGGCCGCCGTCATCAGCTTGTTCATCCAAAGTCTCCTAGGTCAGTTCCTGCACACCGCCGCCTGATACCGTCAGGATTTGACCAGATACCCAGGACGCCGCGTTCGAGCATAAAAACAGAGCCGCGTTCGCCATATCCTGCGGTTCCCCCAGGCGGTTTATCGGGGTATGTCCCAGCATCGCCTTTTCAATGTCGCCCGTCAGGACAGCGTTCAGCGCATCGGTGCGGGTCGCCCCTGGCGCAATGCCGTTGACGCGGATCCCCCTGGGGCCGAGATCGAAGGCGATGTTGCGGATCAAATGATTGGCCGCGGCCTTGGACGATCCGTAAGATGCCATGCGCTGGTTGGCGTTCTCTCCAGCCATCGACGTGATCGCAAGGATCGCACCGCCGCCCGCCTTTTCCATTTCCGGCGCGGCAAGCTGGGCCAGCCGAAACAACGAAAACACATTCAGCTCATAGGCTCGGCGGAAATCATCCATCGGCATATCAAACGGCTTGGGCCCACCGCCGCCTGCATTGCTCACAAGGATGCTCAGTTTGCCAAACGCCTTGAGTGTCGCGCTGACCACCGTCGCCAGATCTTCCGCGCGCGTCACGTTGCAGGCGCTGGAAACCGCCTGTCCCCCTGCCGCTGTGATCTCGTCTGCGACAGCCTGCGCCGTCTCCAGATCAAGGTCGCTGACCATGACATGTGCTCCTGCGGCCCCCAGGGTCGTCGCAATCGCGCGGCCTATTCCTGCACCTGCACCTGTTACAAGGGCGGCGTCACCTTCAACCTTGAAGTGTTTCGGGTCATACATGGCCTTCTCCTTCTGCAGTTTAAGGCTGAGTTAGCCCTTGCGCCCAAACCTCGTGACCCGGCCGTCCGGCCTGGCATTCGGAACGTCGTTATGCGCTGGTGCGCCCGGCGCGCAAGGGTACTTCATGGCTGAATGCGCTCTAGACGCTGGTGTGCTATCGCCTGATTGATCCGGGCAATAAGTGGTGCTTGCAACGGACCAGCCATTGACGTGGCCGGAAGGTCTGTCGTATCAACCAACTAATGTCGTCGTCTGGTTTGTCCGGGATGGACAGCCACCGTTTTCGATGCAGGCACAGCGCGGGCGGGCCGAGCGCATCCGCCACCTCCGCAAGTACGCAGAAGGCGACCTGCGCTGGCACCGTTTCTATTTCCGCGGCCCCGATAACCAGCACAACCTGAAGGCGCAAAATCTTATGGTTTTCTGCCAGACCGCCCAAGGCATCGATGAGGCGACCTGGATGTACCACCTCCGCCGCGGCGATTACTCGCGCTGGTTCCGCCATGCAATCAAGGATGATTATCTCGCCGACGAAACGGAACGTGCCGAGCGGCGTACCGACCTCGAACCCTGGCAGACACGGCGGATGATTACAGAGTTGGTGAATGCCCGTTACACACTGCCGGAATAGATCTTAAGAGCGTCATTAGAACGGCTTTCAAAAGACGATCAAAAACGATAGATCGCAGCAGCGCCGGACTTCGTTGGCATTCGCTCGGCGGGAACGATCACAACCTCGCCACCGGCCTTGAGTACGTGCTCGCCGAGGTCGTCGAGCACATCGTCAACTTCCGGATGGTTCAGATCACTGGGGATGATATCGCCGCTTGCAACATCGATAACTCCAGGAATCAAACGGTCGGCCTCGATCAACAGTGTTGCGACTCGCCCGGCGATGGCGGCCCTGGCAATGTCGCCAGGCTCATCCGCGCCCTGCCCATTTGCAATGGCCGCGCCAAAGGCTTCCACCAGACCCGCCAGCCGCTCGAGGTAATACGGTTGCACCAGTTGCCAGGCACGTTCACGCAGCGCATCGAGCGACAGATCATCCGGGTGAACGTCGAGCGCTTCTTTTATCAATAACGGGTTGCGGCTGATCCTGCGAAACCGATTGTGGTGCTCGGGTAGCGCCGCCAGTATCAGACGCAGCCCTGAGGGTTGCGAACAATGTTGCAACACCACCTGATCGACCGCGCGGAAAAATTGTTGGGTGTCACGGTCTGCGGCATCCTGTTTGACATCGGTGCCATGTCCCGTGGCGCCGCCGGTAGGCCCGTAGGTGCGATGCGCACCTTCACGAGCGTCGGCCTCTTTGCCCAGCAGTTCGGCAGTCGATTGCGGTACGCCTTCGATCGGCAGAATTTCGTCCAGCGCGTCGCGATTACCCTCGAACACCTTGAACGCCCGCCGGTTCAGACCAAGAATCTGGTAGCGGTCGGCCGACTGTGCGATGCGCATCAGCGGTTTGGTGTGAAAACTGTCGGCGACAACCACCAGTTCGGCAACCGGGCGCTGCAGCCTATAAACACGGAACAACCCGGGCGCACTCAGAATCGCGAGCCCGTCCCCAGTGTGATTCCAGAAAGCCCGGTCTTCAGCCAGAGCCTCGAACGGCTGCATAAGCGACTTGATTTTCTGTTTCGGGTATTTCTGCCGCAATGATTCCTCCATCTTCTTCACCAGGTTGCGGAAGCGGATGGGATCCTGCGCATTGTCCGGGTGTTGTCTATATGTCGGCTGATACAGGGAGAGACAGGGCGGTTGGTGATCGCCAGAGAGAATGGCCGGGTAATCCTGTGCAAGTGAATTCATGGTCGTGGTACCTCCAATAGCTTTCTATAAGGCATGTCACAAGCCCCGTCTCGCCGGTTCAATGTCGGAACAGCCGAGGGTTGCGTTCGATGAACTTTCGAATCCAGGCTTCGATGAAAGAGCGTTCGTCGCGTTTCATATACCACCAGCCCAGCGCGCTGATTGCCAGGGCGCCCAGGGCATTGACGATCATATCCCACATGGTGTCGGTCAGTCCCGATGGATCCCCGAGCATGGGTTTCTGCATATTGGTATCGACGATCTGGTCCATAGCGAATTCAAAGATCTCCCATAGCGTGCCGACCGTCACGGCAAACAAAAACGCGAACAACGCCACGAAATGCGCCCGCATATGAACGTCGATGTTTTCGCTCTCGTTGAGCACATAGACGAGCAGAAAACCGAGAATCCCCATCAGCAGCCCGGAACTGGTGTGCAGCGCGATATCCCACCACCAGAACCGCGCATAGTAGCTGTGGATTTCCCCCAGGAATAACGCCGCGAACACGAATACCACGGCCAGCAGTTGAAACTCCGGGGGAATGTACACCCGGAACCGGTGACCAAGCACAGCGGGTGAAAGGGTGATCGCCATGATCGTCATGATCAGGAACGCGTTGATCCACTGCCGCTCATAGAACACCAGTATCAATTCCACCGCCATGATGACCTGGAGGACGATCAGAACCCCACGGTGAACGCGCGTCGAAAAGTCGGTCGTGTTCTTCTCCGCAGTTGAAGGCCCGGGTCTTGTATCCATTCTGCTCAATACAGGTGGCGATCATCTCGCCGACGAGACAGAACGTGTCGAACCGCATGCCGAACCCGCGCCCTGGCAGACGCGGCGGATGATCCCGACGCTGGGGCATACCCGCTACGTAGTGCCGGTATAACCTTCACTGGCGTTTCAAAATTGCGCGCTAGCGGTGGAAGTCACCAGCCCGCTCGGGTTGGTAGACGACTTCCACAAGACGCACCTTCAGTATTCCGCCACCCGGCCGGGGCCACTCGATGTGTTCACCTGCAGACAGCCCCAACAGCGCACTGCCGACGGGTGCGATTATCGAGATACGGTCGGCGCTGCCATCCATATCCTTCGGGTACACCAGTGTCAGGGAGAACTCTTCTCCCGATTCCAGCGCAAAGCGCACCCTGCTGTTCATGGTCACCACATCGGGCGGGATGTCCTGTGGCTCGACGACCTCGGCACGATCGAGTTCCGCCCGCAGCTCGACCTTGCCCGGAAAGGCGTCCGTCGGTAGTGCATCAAGCAGCGTCTCCAGGCGATTCAGATCCTGCGATGTCAGTATAATTCCTGGCCTAGTGTTCATCAGATTGTCTCATAATTCAGTTCACTGCAGACAACCCAAATCGGCTAACCTAAGATTTGGGTCCGTTAGAAAACGCATCTGCCTTCAGGTTCTGGCAGCGACGGTAATGGTGTGATTCCCCTGTGCACTACAGCGGATTTTACCACTCGGGGAAGGGTGCGGGGCAATTAAGACCTCTTCTCGATACGCCCGAGTAAAGTAAGGGCCTATCTTAGACTTATTCGACAAGGCTTAGAAGCCCTACCGGTGCGGACAGGAAACCGACGGCATGCAAAGACACCGAAAACCCCAAAAACCTTTACTCCTACGCACACATCTATGGCAACAGGTGTTGGTCGCCATGGTGCTGGGCATCGGACTGGGACTTCTTCTATCGCCATCCGGTGTCGCATTGTTACCCGAAGAAACGGCTTACAACGTGGCCCAATGGGTCGCAGTGCCCGGCCAATTGTTCCTGGCAATGATCCAGATGGTCGTCATTCCGCTGGTGATCTCCTCGATTATTCTCGGCATTACCTCCAGTGGTGATGCATCTTTTCTGAAAAAAGCCGGTGTGCGAATCGTGCCTTATTTTATTACCACAACCGTTATCGCCGTGGTGCTCGGTATCACTGTGGCGACAATATTGCGTCCCGGTCATTATATCGCTGCTGATCTGGTGCAATCCATGGTTGGTGATACTCCGCATACCGTGACAACGACCAGTGTCGATGCGCAAGATATCAGTCTCCCACAACGCATCGCGAGTCTGGTCCCCGCCAATCCCTTCAGGTCGCTTATCGACAAGGACATGTTCGCCATCGTGGTCTATGCCATTTTTATCGGCGTGGCGCTGATCGCACTGGAAAAACGTCAGAACAAACTAGTCCTCGACCTGTTAAGCAGCATCCAGGCCCTGACAATGAAAATCGTCAACTGGGCGATGACGATCGCGCCCCTGGCCGTATTCGGTCTGCTGTGCGACATCACGATTCGCGTAGGCATCGACGCCCTTCTCGGTATGTCGGTCTATGTGGCCAGCGTGTTACTGGGGTTGCTGTTGTTGTTGGGAATCTATGTATTGATCGTGGTGTTTGCGGCAAAAAAGACACCGGGCGCCTTCCTGCGCGCAATTCGGGAACCACAGCTGCTGGCGTTTTCCACCTCAAGCTCCGCCGCGGTGATGCCGCTGTCGATGCAAACGGCGCACGAGAAGCTGGGTGTGCGCAAATCCATCGCGCAGTTCATCATCCCCCTGGGCGCGACGATCAACATGGACGGCACTGCGCTGTATCAAGTGGTGGCCGCTGTGTTCCTGACCCAGGTGTTCGGCATCGATCTTACATTGAGTGAGTTACTGTTACTCATCGCAATCACTGTCGGCGCTTCCATCGGCACACCGAGTACGCCGGGCGTGGGAATTGTCGTACTCGCGACTATTCTGCAAGGCGTCGGTGTTCCCATCTCTGGCATTGCCTTGATTCTCGGTGTCGACCGGATCCTGGATATGTGCCGAACCACGGTGAATGTCACGGGTGACCTGACCGCGTGTGTCGTGATGGATCGCTGGATCGGTAAGGAGATTGCCGCGGGTGAGCCCACGCAGCCACTGCCGGAAGTAACCTGAGGGAAGCCCTTTTTCGGAACGGCCGAGATTCACGGGTCTCATGAGCCTCCAATAAGCCGGATCGACCCCGCACTTGGTGGCTTGATCAAGCGCCCCTGATTGGAAATATCAGATGCTGTTCGGAGATACGGACTGATGAAAAAGAACGAAGCGAACCTGGGCGACCCTATACCCCTGGCCGATGCCCCCGACGAAACCCTCCGCCATTTCGTCGAGACGGCGCATGCGGTTGATCTGGCTGCCTGGCTTGCGGGGCTTCCACGCGACCTGGCGAAGGGAGAAATTCTGGCGCTGCCCCTGCCCCGGCGGGCCAAAACATTCAGCTATCTACCGTTTGATGTTCAGGCAAAGCTCGTCGGACAGCTGACTCGCGGAGATCTGGCGGAGATCGTTACCCAGATGGATGCTGACGATCGCGCTGACCTGTTCAATCACCTGACGCCGGAGCAGCAGCAGCGGCTGTTACGCGACCTTGCGCGGGAGGAACGCGAGGATATCCGCCGTTTGTCGGCCTATGCCGAAGGAACCGCCGGGGCAGTCATGACCTCGGACTATGCGACGCTTTCCGCACGCATGTCGGCACGTGAGGCCATCGAACTGCTGCGGCGTGAGGCCCCCGAGAAGGAGACCATTTACCGATCCTATATCCTCGACGCCGACCGCCGGCTGATCGGCTCTATTCGGCTGCATGAATTGATTCTGGCCGCTGCCGACACGCGAATCGAAGAGATCATGGACCCTGCCCCGGTATCCGTCACGCTGGATATGAACCAGGAGGAAGTGGCCCGGATGATTGCGCATTATGACCTGCTGGCGCTGCCGGTTATCGATGAGGATGGCAGACTGATCGGCATCATCACGCATGACGATGCGGCGGATGTAATGCAACGGGAGACGACGGAGGATTTCCAGAAGATCGCCACCGTTCTCCCCTTTTCGCAGAGTATGCGCGAGGCGGGCATGGGTGTGCTTTACACCAAGCGAATTTTCTGGCTTGCGTTGCTGGTGTTCGGCAATCTGTTTTCGGGCGCGGGGATCGCGTTCTTCGAGGACATGATTCTGGCCTATGTAGCACTGGTATTCTTTCTTCCATTGCTGATCGACAGTGGCGGCAATGCCGGGTCGCAGTCGGCCACACTGATGGTACGCGCGCTGGCCACGGGCGATGTGGCGCTGAAAGACTGGCGCGAGCTGATCCTGCGTGAACTTATGATCGCGCTGGCGCTGGGGGCAACGATGGCGCTTATCGTCTCGCCGATCGGGGTGCTGCGCGGCGGGTCCGATATCGCGCTGGTGGTGGGGCTGACGATGGTGCTGGTGGTCATCATCGGCAGCCTGGTGGGGATGTCGCTGCCGTTCCTGCTGAGCCGTGTGCGGCTCGATCCCGCGACCGCCAGTGCGCCGCTGGTCACGACGATATCGGATGCAGTCGGCGTGTTGGTCTATTTCTCGATTGCAACGATAGTGCTGAGCCCCTGATCCAGGCTATTCCTCCTCTAGGGCCGTGCGACAAATCAAAACATCACAGGCCGCGCTCCGCAGCACCCGCCGGGTGACGCTGCCAAGCAGCATCCTCCGGATCATGCCCGTGCCTCCGGGACCCAGCACAATCAGGTCCACCTTCGGGCTCCATGTCGCCCGCACCAGGGATTTCGCCGGATGGCCGGCAACGACCCGCACCGTACTTCGTATCGGGCGATGGGCCAGCTGTTTGGACATATCGCGCAGGGAGGCCTTCGCCTTGCGGATCAGGGCATCGCGATGGGCCTCTACACTTTGACCGGTGCCCGCATGCAGCATCGCAGCTTCGAACTGGAGCGGGATCTCCACGACATGGATCAGGCGCAGCCCGGCCAACGGAAACAACGCAGCGACGAAGGGTACCGCCTCACCAGAGTCATCGGATGTGTCAATGGAGACCACAACACGTTGATAGGCTTGCGTGACCGGCCGTTTGACCACCAACACCGGTGCACGGCTTGCGCGGACCACCCGATCAGTCGTCGAACCAATGAGCTTCGCAAGAATCGAGTCGCCCTGATGCGCCCGCATCACGACCAGATCGGCGTTGATCTCATCGATCAGCTCGATCAGGCGCAGGGACGGCGATCCGGTCTCGATACGAATATCGATCTCGGCAACATCGACTACCTGTTTTTCAACCGCGGTCTCGACGTTTTTGCGGGCGGTGAGCCGTATTTGATGCTGGATGCGCCTCAGGTCCATGGACGCAAAATCAAAACCGGTGAGACTGTCGATGACATGAACGATGGTGAGTCGTGCCCGGTGCGCGCGGGCAATCTCCGCGGCGCGCGCCAGCACCGGGTCATCCTGCGGGAACTGGCTCACAGCAGCAACGATGCTTCTTGTCTGATCCATTACACTACTCCCCTATGATTACGCCACATTTATCACAGACTGCAACAGTCCACTATTGGGCCCTCCCGTCTGGCACGTTTATTCAAGGCTTAAGAGAAATCACACCAGGGCGTACCCAATCCTGATCCCATCGTCCTGACTGCGTGCCCCCACTGAGCAGAATGATGTCAGTTTCTGTCATCAGTTTGATGGGGAGTTTCGGGGACAGTTTACCTATCTTGCTCGCCAGCGGCTGGAGCTGGCTTCTTCGCAACCAATGAGCTGCCTCTCAACGACTCTAACTTTTCTACCTGCCCAATGGCCTGCCGGTGCGCTTATAGCGTCTGATCAACTCCGTTTTACCGACCGCCTCATCCGCACCGGCTAAGTATTTCGCCCAGTTGGGTACGCAGCTCAGCAGCGGGCAGACTCGAGCCAGACCATCGTCCTGGCCGTCCCTATGGGCCTTCGCCCCGGACCACCGCCACTGTTCCGGCCTGGTACACCGTCATGACGCGACCGTATTGTTCCCCACATAACGAACCGTCGCCAATAGGTAGCGCTCGTCCATGACACGCGAATGGAATCGCTCTTGCCAGAGATGGCCTCGCCAACCCTCGCGAAAGTTGATTCGGCGACTCTAGCGGCGCTGCACCTTGGCAAGTATTGCCCGCAATCCATCCACCTGTTCCGGCACCATCACAGGTGGACATGATTGGGAATTAGGCAGTAGGCCCAGACCGCGGTGCGCTTCGCCCGCGCAAACTCAGCCACGAGCTCAACATAGTATGCGTAGTTGGCGTCACTGAAGAACGTTTACTGGAGCCGCTTGCCACGCTGTGTGATGTGATGGGAATACCTCGGTACGACGCGACCCGTGCCATCCTGGCCATGATTCCACTCTCTGGTCCGTATGGAAGGGAAAGGGTAAGGGGCGCAATAAGCTAGGGAACCTCTGATTAGGTCTGTTTAGATGAGAGGGTTGTTCAGAGGTTCCTAAACACCCTACTCGCCCAACCCCCAGGGGGTTTCAGAGTACCGGTTCTTTGCTACCCGAGAATCACTTCGTAAAAAGCTGGCTTGGGTTCACCGTCAAACAGTGGCTCGACACGTTTCCACACCTCGGCCTGTGTCGGGCTGGTGCGCATCGCCGAGAACGTTTCGTAGCTCTCATGCTCTACCAAACCCACAAAATTAAACATCCCACCCCCGTGCGGCTTCAACAAACGGCGACTGATGAATCCCTTGTGTTCGGCATATTGCTTGTTCGACCACTCGAACCACTCACGAAACTCAGCCGACTTTCCGGCCTTAACCGGCGGAAACTGGACAATTGTCACGAACATCGCACCAACTCTCGCTCCTCTACCCTTTATGAAATCATCGATAGTGAAATCATCGGCAGAAATCGGGTATAGGAAGAATAAACACCCTTTTTAACCAAGTCCAGAGGTCGTTCACAGCCCGGTACCCTGCGCGGTAGCCATTCGATGCCGTAGAATCCAGCTTGAGTTCCGCTCCAGCGTCCAAACTGAGACTCTTTTTTCTGACATAGGGTCCTTGCTGAACAGGACAACGGGACAGGTTTATGTTTCAGCTCGCAGGCACCATCCAAATAGTAAACCCTGTTTTTTCTATCTTTTTCTCATTTATTTCCGGTATCGCAATACGAAGGGATGAAGCACGCCAACGAAGGCAGCGATGCCCGCGATGGCCCACCTGTTGTGCCTAGAGATGCTCGCCGAGGGGCACGTCATGCCCCGGGATCGGCGCGCTACGCGATCTGTTACTAACGAAAAGGGGCCACCGTTAGCCGACTCCGGCCAAATGCCTGCAAAAGAATCACCAAAAGGTGCTGAGGCATTCAAGAAGCCGCGTGATAGTCTCCATCCCATTGCTCATGCCGGGGAACCCGATAATAGTGCGCATGGGGCGCCGCATCTTGTTTCGGATGAGGCCAAATTCTGACGGACATGGCGTGGATTATGGATAGAGGCTATATCTCCCAATAGAATGGGTGACAGGTGTTGCGCCTAACGAACAAAGCTCGCCAGCCGATCGCCAAATGCGACGGATGAACCCAGCGTTGGGCCTTCAGAGTGAATCAAAGACATGATGGAATATCTCGCCCAGATCATCCTGCTTCTAGCCGTGGCGATCACTGTCGTGGTTATCTTTCAGCGCCTGCATATCCCGACCAGTCTGGGATATTTGCTGGTGGGGATGATCCTGGGGCCGAACACGATCGGACCGGTGGTTTTGATGCCGGAGCTGGCAACGCTCGCCGAATTCGGTGTCGTTTTTCTGCTGTTCACCATAGGTCTTAATTTTTCTCTTCCGCAACTGCACGCGCTGCGACACCAGGTTCTCGGACTGGGCACCGGGCAGGTAGCGTTCACCACCCTGGGGGTTGGGGTGGTGGTGTGGCTCGCGGGGCTGCCCGTTGCCGCCGCGTTCGTGTTCGGCGCCGCTTTCGCGCAATCTTCCACAACCATCATTGCCAGTCTGCTCACCGAGCAGGGCGAAGAAAACACTCAGCATGGCCGCCTCGGGCTTGCGATGTCGGTTTTTCAGGATGTCACGGCCGTTCCGTTTCTCGTGGTCATACCCGTGCTGGGCATGTCGGTCACAGCGGATGTGCTGGCGGGCATGTTGGGTCTGGCCCTTGCCAAGGCCGTGCTCGCCTTCGCGCTGGTTTTCTTTGCCGGACGCTGGTTGCTGCGTCCGTTGTTTCATCTGATTACCAAACGCAGATCGGTCGAAATGTTCACCCTGGCCGTACTGCTGGTCGCCCTGCTCGCCGCCTGGGTCACAAACAGCCTGGGTTTGTCGCTGGCATTCGGAGGGTTTCTTGCCGGAATGATGCTGGGCGAAACGGAGTTTCGCCACCAGGTGGAGTCCAGCATCGGTCCGTTTCGGGACGTGTTGCTGGGCCTGTTCTTTATCGGTATCGGCATGCGTTTCAGTCCGGCGGCGATACCCCCCATCTGGCACTGGGCCGTGCTGGGCGCACTGCTTATTGTCACGAGCAAGACACTGATCGTTGCCGGCATGGTGCGCAGGGTCGGAGTCGATGCCCGGATGACGTGGCGTACCGGACTGATGCTGAGTGTGGGCGGCGAATTCGGGCTCGCGCTCATCGCTATCGCGCTCGATTCCGGCGTGCTCGACATGCAGCTGGGTCAAATCGCGATAAGTTCCGTGCTTTTGTCGATGATTGCCGGCGCGCTGCTGATCCGTTTCAATGGCACGATAGCGGCCTGGCTGGTCAAACCGCCTCGCGCAACGGCTCAGGATAGCGCGGAATTGTCGGAGGTCGCGGAGCAACAAGTGGTGATCGGCGGTTACGGGCGCGTGGGCCACACCATCGCAGTGTTGTTGCACGCAAGCGGCGTTCCCTTTGTGGCTTTTGACACCGATGCGAAGCGGGTGGCCCAGGGGCGGGCGGATCGGCATGCGGTCTGGTTCGGCGACATCGCCGATCCGGGATTGCTGTCTGCCATTCATGTGGAAAGAGCTGCGCTGGTCGTGATTGCCGTTGACAGACCGGACACCGCCTTAGAGGCGATGGCGTATATACATAGAACCTGTCCACAGGTGCCGGTGATCGTGCGGGCAAAGGATCTCGAAACCAGTACACGCCTGCTTGCCGCCGGTGCCGCCCACGCCTATCCCGAAACAATTGAATCGAGTCTGCACCTTGGTGCCACCGCATTAAAAATGCTCAATGTAACTTCCGCTGAAATCGACGAGATGGTCAAAGATGTGAGAGACCGGGGCTACCGGCCCGTTCTGGAGAATGAGGATAGCAAATCGTAAGACGCTTTATTGGCCAAAGATGCCGCCGGCTGGAGCACCAGCTGTTTAGAAAAGAGAGGTCGATCAAAATGAATCTATTTAAGAACATTCTTTACTTGTCCGAAAGCGCTGTGGCCCAGGAGGCCTCGATAATGCGAGCCGTGTCGCTGGCGGAGAACAACCAGGCGGACTTGACCGTCATCGATGTGGTTCCGGTCATGACAGCGGGCATCGGTATGCCGCGCGGCGGTCCGATATCCAAGGAACTTCAGGCCGCCACGGTGAATGAGCATCGCAAAAGACTCGAGTCGCTGATCGAGCCTTACAAGAAACGTCTCCGCATCCAGGTGGACGTACTGGTGGGCAGAAAGTTTCTCCAAGTTACTCGGACCATTTTACGCAATGACCATGATCTGCTGATCAAACCGGCCGAGAATCCGCGTTTTATCGAACGGCTGTTTGGCAGCGACGACATGCAGTTGCTGCGCAACTGCCCCTGTCCGGTATGGTTAACGCGCGCTAACGAAAAATCGAAATACGAGCATATACTCGCCGCCGTCGATTTCGATCCGGATACACCGGATGCAACAGAGCAGGGTCTCAACCGGCAGATACTCGGATTGTCCGGTTCTCTCGCATTCTCCGACTTTGCCGCACTGCATGCGATCCATGTCTGGGATGCCCCGGCCGAGGCGATGTTACGCACATGGGCAGACAACCCGCGGGCGGCAAGCACTGCCTATGTCGAGGCCGTTCGTTCAAGTCATGAAATCGCCTATAAACGCCTGCGGCAACAGCTGATTGAGCACGTCGGCAAAGACGCCAGCGACTATCTTTCTCCTGTATTCCATATACGCCGAGGGGCCGCCGCCACCGTCATACCCGAAATAGCCAAGGAGTTGCAGGCTGATTTGGTCGTAATGGGGACGGTCGCCCGGACAGGTATCGCGGGTTTGCTCATTGGGAATACAGCTGAAGCCATTCTCGAACAGTTGCAATGTTCCGTGCTTGCCGTGAAACCTCCCGGCTTTGTCTCGCCGGTAAAGTTATCTAGGTAGCGGGAGTCAATTCCTGATTTTCCAACAATAGGATTTTGAGAAGGGTTCTAAAATTTGAGGTACTGACAAGCCAACTCTCGACGTCACGTAAATCGCAGCGAATCCGCTCAAGCAACTGCGGCGTTCCGTTCCGCGAACGCGCTTTCCCTGCCAAGGAACCTCTGATTAAGTCGACAAAAGAGTCAAACAGCGTAACCGCTGATACTTGGATGAAATCGGTAGCGTTTGCAGGTGTTCATACGCCCGTCATCTCGAACAGCCAGGTTGACTTGTCATTGCCCTCCCATCACAGACCGTGAACCAGGCAATTGCCGTTGAGGCAAGTTCCTTTGTGGGATCGCATCCCGGCCGCGCGATCAGGCTCACCCGTCTACGGCTGTTTCGGCGTCTTGTACTCGACTTCTTTCTGGAACGATTTCCAGATGGTTTCGTAACCAACAAACCCCTTTTCGTTTGGTGCCATCTGACGCGTTGTAAAAAAACGCGTATTGCCGTCAGGAACTTTAGTGGTGGGTTTTTGCTCGCTCATAAGTCACCTTTTTTGCCGTGAAGCCAGGATTGTAAGTGCAGTTAATAAAGCCAAAATCTGTCCGATCCATCCAATGCCGCTGCTTAAACAGGTCTCATAAGTGACGGGTCGATATCTGCGTCTGCGATGATCGCCTCGCCCGCCCTTGTCTCTTCGTCAGCTGCATCGCGCACGGTCAGTATCTCGAGCGTAAAGACGACCTCTCTGCCGCAAAGCGGATTGTTGCCGTCGACAGTCAGCGTCTTGCCATCCATCCGCGTCACGATAAAGCTACGGGTCTGGCCCTTGTCATTTTCCATGAGGATGAAGCCGCCGATTTGCCGATATTCCTCGGGGACGTTCTCGATGTGATCGGTAAAAACCAGTGATTCGTCTCTGGGACCGAATATCTGATCGCCATCGATTGGCACTTCAATCACGTCGCCAACGGACTTGCCCTCCAGCTCCTTATGGACGGAAGGAGCCAGAATTTCATTGTGTCCGTGAACATAGCCCAACGGGAATTCAACCCTGGTGAGGACATGCCCCGATTTCGTGTCGGTCACCCTGTAGGTTAGTTCGACAAACTTGCCGTCTTGGATGGTTTCACTCATGTCGAATCCGGACGAACTGCTCAAAAGATGGATGCACCAAAAATCTTGACCTCTCCATTCTCATAGCCGAGAACAAGTCTGCCAAGCCATTCGCCTTGCTTTTTAGTGCTCCGCTGTCGGTAAAGAACCGTCACATGTTCGCCGCGGCGGATAATGCCGAGCGAGTCGACTTCTTCAGACAGACTTCTCGCCAGTTCACTTTTTGCGAACTGGTGGCCCGCCACAACATGATTCATGGCAAGCACCATGGGATTGGAGAAGTTCTTGACGAATTCTCCGTATTTGCCTTCGTTCGAATATTTGACGAGGTCGCGCCACAGAGGATCGGCTAAAGCCTGAATCTCTTCATCGGTTTTTTCAATGATGTTCACGCAAGGATCTCGGCGCCCGGGAGAGGCCAGCTTTATGGTACGCACAACACACGACGTACTGGTCTCTTCTGCGCCAGGCAGAGGGTCACCGCGAGCTTCTGCCTGAGGATATTGCTACTCGTCATCCGCAACCAAGTGATAACAAGGCGCCTTCTCCATGGTGTATTCGCCGGTTTCCGGATCGCGCCGCGAAACAGTCAGCACGTGCCAGTTTTCATCGTCCACCTTCATGGCGTCGCCCCGGTAGTAGTAACCCGGCCAACGGGTCTCCTTGCGGAACAGCGTATGCTGCGTGACGCATTCTGCTGCGCGATGACGGTGCTTCAATTCCCACGCACGCAGCAACTCGTGAATATCTTCTGCGGCCAATTTCTCAAGGTCTTCCTCCATGATCTCGAGCTTTTTGAGACCGATATTCAGGAGCTTCTCGTTGGTCATGTAGTTGACGGTCACTCCGCCGCAATACTCGTCCATCAGCTTCTGCAGACGGTCCAGGCCCTGCTTGGGATTGATGTAGTGCGGGTTGACATCGCCCGCCACGATCGCATTGCGGTAGATCTTGTAATGCTCAAGGGGCTTGTAGATCTCTTGCTTGCGGCGGTTGATCTGCTCATTGGACACGACAATGCCTTCGGCCTTTCCGTCATCGATGTATTTACAGGCAGCCTTCGCGGCGAGACGACCTTCGGTGAACGAACCGGATGAGAAGGCGTGCGGCGTGCCGCCGACTGCATCACCGGCGCCGAACAAGCCCTCGATCGTCGTCATGCGATTGTAGCCCCAGAAATACTCGGGAGGGGAAACGTCCTCGGGACCTGAGCACCACGCACCCGATCCGGTGGCGTGGGAGCCCATTACGTAGGGCTCGGATGTGGTCAGTTCGGGATTTTCGTTCTTGGGATCCACATCGGTGGAGGCCCACAGAACCGCCTGGCCGATGGTCATGCCGAGGAAGTTCTCCCAACCGACCTCTTCCAGATGGGGATCCTGGAAGGCCTGCATGGTCACCATGTGAATGGGGCCGCGGCCGGCATTAACTTCGCTGATCAATGCATGGTTACGCAAACAGGTCGGGATCGGCCGATGGGTCAGGTGTGAGGCTTCCGGATCGAGATATTCCTTGCCGACCAGTTTCTGCAATTCGGGGAACCATTTGGATTCGTACTCTTCGCCCAGACCGTTTTGCGTATAGGTCTTAAGGTGCAGGAAGTAGGCGCCGACCGGGCCATAACCGTCCTTGAAACGCGCCAGTACGATACGATTTTCCATCTGCGTCATTTTGGCGCCGGCGTTGATCATGAGCCCATAGGCAGACGCGGACGACCAGGGTGCATACCAGGTGCGGCCGGAACCTTCGCCCACTGAACGCGGTTTGAAGATGTTGGAGGCGCCGCCCGCGCCGCAGATCACAGTCTTGGACTTGAAGACGTGGTAGTTGCCTGTGCGGACGTTGAAACCAACGGCACCGGCAACCCGGTTCTCCTTGCTTTCATCCATCAGCAGGTGGGTGACGCAGATACGGTTGAAGATCTTGTCGGCCGATTTTTTGGCGGCCTCGGCCACGATCGGCTTGTAGGACTCGCCGTGAATCATGATCTGCCATCGCCCTTCACGCAGATAGCGCCCGGTTTTCGGGTCCTTCATGATGGGCAGGCCCCACTCTTCGAACTGATGTACCGCAGAGTCAACGTGACGGGCCATATCGAACAACAGGTCTTCCCGCACCATCCCCATCAGATCGATACGAGCGTAGCGGACATGGTCCTCCGGCTTGTTTTCGCCCCAGCGGGTGCCCATATAGCAGTTGATAGCGTACAGACCCTGGGCGACCGCACCGGAGCGATCGATATTGGCCTTCTCGGCAATGACAATCTTTTTGTTCTGACCCCAGAATCTGGCCTCCCAAGCGGCACCAGTGCCGCCAAGACCCGCACCGACGACCAGAATATCGATGCCTTCTTCGACGATCGTTTCGTAAGCCATCAGTAATACACGCCTTTCTTCATCGTGAGACCATTGGACTTAAGGGTATGCAAACCGCCGTCATCCAAGCGGATATATTTCGGCTCGCTGTACAACAGCTGGCTGTCGCGCATTTCTTGGCTGGGCCCGGGAACATCCGCGAGCTTGGGGTCCGCAGTCCCCCAGGGCTTGGTGGTGATGGGCGACAGGAAGTTCTTTTCCGCACCATTCCGGAATTTGATCTTCCAGGCGATCGTGCCTTTCTCTTCGTCTCGCTGGACACGAACGCTGTGACCGAGTGGGGCAAAGTCGGCATATCCGCGCACATCGATCGCATTCTGCGGACAAGCTTTGACGCAGGAGTAGCACTCCCAGCACATGTTAGGCTCGATGTTGTAGGCACGACGATAGGTCTTATCGATGTGCATGATGTCCGAGGGACAGATGTCGACGCAATGTCCGCATCCGTCGCACCTTGTCATATAGACGAAGGTAGGCATAAGTCGATTCCTTAATCTGCTGTTATAGAATTTGTGGGCTGTTTTTTAATAGTGGCGGGGCGCTTCGCGCTTGATGCCGAGTCCCATGTTCATCGGAGCGTCCCGCAACAGTTCCATAGAGTGTCTTTTCTGTTGTTCGGGATCGTCACGGGTCAGCGTCGGCAAATTCTCGGCTGTACCATTGGCCTTCGACACTCTTTTCTCGAAGGCCGCGGCGGGCTTGAAGAACATATGAGCAAACTTGGACCAGGGCACCGAACCGAACAACACCGTGGTAGCGATGATGTACAGACCGAAGAACACGCCGGCGCCGGAACTGCCGTTCGTTTGCAGGAAGGCCCAGATCAAACCCAGCGTAACGCTGGCCAGCAGCGAAAGTATAAAAAGATCTGCGCGCATGATCCGGAACGGCGTACCGCCCTCTGCGGCAACATCTACCCGGATGAAAAACCAGAACCAGTATCCGCCGGCGCAGACCATCAGGCCGCCGAGCCACCACAGTTGCGGCAGGATCGCGGGTGTTGCCGTCACCGGCGTTGGGTAACCGAAGATCATGATGGCGGTCGTGATCACGTACAGCACGAAACCGTACATGGTCAGTAGATGGGCAATCCGGCGGCGCACGTTGCAGAACTCTCCGGACAGCAGCACATCAACCAGTCCGGTCCTGACGGCAATCGACACCATTTCGCCGCCACCAACCTCTCTCGCGACTGCGCCTCTGGACTTGCGCCAGTTCTCGAAAAAATATTTTGCGCTGCCCTTGTGAATAATGTCGAACAGCGTGCCGGCCACAACCAGCAGGATCATGGCAACGATAAAAGTCTGCATGACTGCGGGCGCTACGGACGCCGAAATTCCGGCAAACGGATTGCTTGTGAACATCAGATCCCCCTTTTTGTGCTGCAGTCATTCTAACAGCACGGGAACTGCCGTGAGAAAAAAAGTTATGCTTTGAGTACAACGTAAGAATAAAGGCCCCTTTTGTTCAAATCCAGTGGCAGATTGCCGTCCACTGCCCGCCACTTTGCCGCCCGAGCACCCTGACTTCACCCTGAATACCCCCTGCCCCGCTTGAATTCGACCTGTTTTCTCTCCACCTGCGATCCCCAGTCTGACATCCGGCAAGCCGTGTCCCCGCTGCGGCATCACTGCACAGATTCTTGAGTCAAGTGGTCAACTTTGGCGATCAGCCAAACAGGCCAACGGGTGGCTCTCGGATAACGGGAAGGTCGCATCACTTTCGGCTTTCTCCTTCGGGTGATCGAGAGTGATGGTGCAGGGATGCACCGTCCACGAACCCAAGGGTGGAATCTTCTTGATCACCGCCGGGGGTACTGACCAGCCAACCCTCAACGCCACGTCAATCGAAGCGAATCCGCTCAAGCAACTGCTGCGTTACATTCTGCGAACCCAGCTTTCCTGCTGATTCGAGAATGGTTGGCACCGCCCAAGTGTCGACCCAAGCCAAACAGGTTCGATACCGCCGCATGACTTGTGAGAAAACGCAGCATTTGCGGCTTGGATTAAACCAAACAGCCTCCACGATACCCGGGGCGGTCCAAGTTGCGGCAGGTCATGGCAGCCCCATTCAGGGGTGCCGTGCCTATCTATAAGCTTTTCCCCCCGATATAATCGGCCGTACACCTATCCCGCCGGGGAGGACATCCGCCATCACCCCGGCTCGCCACCCAGCCGTGGATTGATACCTGAATTTTCCGATTAAACCTTCTGCCGGAATCGGGTCAGTTAGGGTTACCTGTGATTGCCCACGGACCGATAAGGATTCAGCCATGACAAAACAGACCGACGCTTCCAGACCTTTCGCCACTGACGACGCAAAGCCGGCCCGGCAGGAGCAATCTGCAACCGCTGATATTGATCCACCCGCATCGGACCCATCAACCATTCATGACCTCGCGGAAACCCTGAACAAGGCATTCAAGGCCAACCTGGCCCGGATGACCGCGGGCATCAGCCCGGCGGGGCTGGCCAAGGTCTATTTCGACTGGCTGTCGCACCTCGCGCTTTCGCCCGGGAAACAGCTGGAGCTTGCCGACAAGAGCCTGCGTAAGCTGACACAGTTTGCCCGTTACGCGGGCCAGTCGGCTGTCGATCCTAAGACACCACCCACCATCGAGCCGCTGCCGCAGGATCGCCGATTTAGGGACAGCGCCTGGCAGACCTGGCCCTACAATCTCTACTACCAGTATTTCCTGCTCAATCAGCAGTGGTGGCACAACGCCACCACCGGGATCGACGGCCTGTCACCCGAAAGCGAACGGGCTATCTCCTTCGTCGCACGCCAACTGCTGGATCGCTACTCCCCATCCAATACTCTCTGGCTGAATCCGGAGATCAGCCAGGCGACATTGACCAGTGGCGGCATGAATCTGGCCAAAGGCTGGCAAAACCTGGTTGAAGATATGGAGCGGATCGCCACCGGCAAGCCACCGGTGGGTGCCGAGGCCTATCAGCCGGGAAAAAATCTTGCCCTTACGCCCGGCAAAGTGGTCTACCGAAATCATCTGATCGAGCTGATTCAATACAGCCCGACAACCGATCAGACCTATGCTGAGCCGGTATTGATCATGCCGGCCTGGATCATGAAGTACTACATTCTGGATCTGGCCCCGGAGAATTCGCTGGTCAAGTACCTGGTCGACCAGGGACATACGGTGTTTATGATCTCCTGGCGCAACCCGGACTCTGAAGATCGCGACCTTGGCATGGAGGATTACCGCAAACTGGGACCGATGGCGGCGCTTGACGCCATCGCAACCATCATTCCGGAGCAAAAAATCCATGCCGTCGGCTACTGTCTCGGCGGCACCCTGATGTCGATTGCCGCCGCAGCCATGTCCCGGGATGGCGATCAGCGTCTCGCCTCCCTGACCACCCTCGCCACCCAGGTCGACTTCTCCGAGGCCGGTGAACTGATGCTGTTCATTGGCGAGAGCGCAGTGGACTATCTCGAAAGCATGATGTGGAAGCAAGGATACCTGGATGGCTACCAGATGGCGGGCGCTTTCCAGATCCTGCGCTCCAACGACCTGATCTGGTCACACATGATTCACGCCTACCTGCTGGGCGAACGCCGCCCGATGAACAGCCTGATGGCCTGGAATGCCGATCTGACCCGCATGCCCTATCGCATGCACTCCGAATACCTGCGTCAGCTGTTCCTGAACAACGACCTGGCCAGCAGCCGCTACCAAGTGGATGATCGTCCGGTCACCATCAATGACATCCGTGTGCCGATTTTTGCTGTCAGTACGCTCAAGGATCACGTGGCCCCCTGGAGATCCGTGTACAAGATTCACCTGCTGGCGGACACCGATGAGGTAACCTTTCTGCTCACCAGCGGTGGGCACAACGCGGGCATCGTCAGCGAACCCGGCCATCCTCGCCGACGTTTTCAAATACGCACCCGCCGGGAGGGTGAGTGCTATATCGACCCCGACATCTGGCAGCAAACCACACCGGTCACGCAAGGTTCCTGGTGGCCCGCCTGGCAAAGTTGGCTGGCCCGGTACTCATCTGACAAGACGACTCCTCCCACCATGGGAAACAAACAGTATCCCGCCCTATACGATGCACCCGGTGAATATGTACATATGAAATGAGTGGGTTGGTGATCTGGTGCCCGCAGGGCGGGGTGAGGAACGAACCCCGCGATCATGGCGCGCACGCATGAAACACCGTTGAGGTTTTCAGGATCAGCCAAACCTACGGGCTACCCTACCGCGCGGCTGCCGTGTATCGCTGTGTGGCCTGATAGCTGTTAATGTCAGCGACTTTCAGACAACACTCTGCCCAGCCGCTAGATCGGGGTGGCATGCTCCCGCTCCGGGAGATTGCCGGTCAGGCAGCGCCTCATGTGCTTCCATCAGCGGCGTCAGTTCGCTTGGAACCTATCTTAAAATCTCTGAATACGGCGCGTTGTGTCAGGCGCATATGGTATCCCCCCACTCCGACAACAGGCTGTAGTTGATTTTCTTTACGTCGGCTTTCTTTTTGCTTTTGGGCACGATCTTGTGAACAGGGTATAGGAAGCACAAACGCCATTTTCCAACCCATCCCGGCCGGCAGACCAACCGATCCCCTGCCGTGCCCCGCGGGTAACGGCATCCGGTGTTGAACGGGAGCAAAGGCGTCAGCCAAAGAGCACGCCAGGCGGTGCCGGGCCTGCGATGCAGGCAATCACTCACACCGGACCGCCGCATTGGGTAGAGACTTCGATGTCGATGTTGAACACCCGCTTGAGCCGTTGCACCCAGGTCATGGGTGCGCAGCGTCCGGCCGGGGTTCCATCTTCGGACCCGTTTGACGTTGTACCCTTGCTGCCTCTACCCCGCTTGCCCGGGGTCACCCGCGCACGGTGCTTACTGTTCGGCGCGAACACACCGTGAAATCTCGTCAGATTCACGCGCGGCGTCGGCACCAGGGCGGCCATTCTCACGATGAAGTCGACACCATGCTTTGTGTTCAAGATTCGCACACTAAAAGTCCGGGTGCCTTGCCATGTGATTCCAGCCCGTTCTCGGGGACAAAAAACAAGGGGTGAATCCCTTTAGAAATGGGCTGGCAGAGCCAGCCCAGATGCGTTGCAGAACGCCGGTTTTTTATTAGGAGCCGGTTTTCCTGGGTTTTCTGCTCTTAACGGTACCGGTCATGGCCTTCTCTTTCTTTTCAGCGCGTTTCTCTTTCGGGCTTTTGACCGGTTGACGTTTCTCTCGACCTTTCAATTTGTTCGACATGGCAAATCCTCAATTCTTCAATCATGATCATTGATTCAAAAATTTACGCAATGCCACATGTAAAGGCCATTGATCGCAAGGAACCCAGCGTGCCTTAAAAAGCCCCTGGCACATTTTCGGCGTCGCAGAGCGACGATTAAGGCTCGAACGTACGAGGAAAATCCACGCATGTGGCAAGTCCTGAAACAGGTTTGAGATGACTCAAATCGGGTCCAGGCGCTTACCGACGTTTATCCGGAGAATTTCCAAAAACTGTGTACCGGCAGCGATCGAATACATTTATCCGCAGTTCTAATCAGCGAATCACACTTTACACGTGACAAAACCGACTCTGATCCAGCGATCACCTAATGCTGAAATCAGACAAACGTTAAATGGTCCAATTGTCTGCCCACCCTGTTAATGGATTGAGAGGAAGGACATCTGATTAGAGGACAGGCCACCAGACTTGTCAACCGTCTCCGGTAAAACGCGAAACAGTTAACGAACTGATACCGCCGCGCGACATCCGGTTCACGTGTTTATGTGAGCATTCTCAAGAGCCATCATTATCAAGCCGAAAGTCTGTTTTGAATGCCTGGCGGGAAAAGGCCACATCGAAACGAAAATAATCACCCTGGGTAACGGGTTTCCTTCAACGACATCACGGGCGAGCAGAGGCAAAACACGTAACATACGTGTTCAAGCGCAACCGTTGGCCTTTATTCGGAGAACTGCTATGCTCTCGCGTGATTATTTGGCCGGCTGTCCGTTCCGGCCCTTCCACCGCAGGAGTTCGCCATGTCGTTTTGTCCTCTGCATGTCTGCTGCGTCCCGGCCCTGATGATCCCCACCCCGGTCACTATGGGAGCGCGCACCAAAACGCCGCGCTAGACCGGGGCGCGTTTTTCCCGCGCCCCGGGTTTGTTCCACTCGATCCCGATTATTCCACTCTTCCGTGCAGGCGGGCCGCTCATACGAGCGCGATAAATTCGCTGTGCGGAGTGCGGGGATTCCTATTTGTTTACAGGAGCAGTAGCGATGAATCCGCATACCGACAATCTTTCCCTTCACGACGTCCAGCGTCTGACTCGCTTGATCCAGGATATAAACCCGAGCAGTTACGATACCGAATCCCTGGAGCGGCTGATCGACAAACTCCAGGGCGGCGACCAACTGCCGCCACCGGAGATCCCCCGGGATGTGGTCACCATGCACAGTGTGGTGGTGCTGCAGGACCTGGACCACTACAACCCCATGGAATGCACGCTGGTCTTTCCGCACAGTGCTGACGTCACTCGCGGGCGTATCTCGGTCCTTGCGCCGTTAGGCGCGGCCCTGTTCGGGGCACGTGTCGGGGAGATCATTGAGGTGGCGCTGCCAGCCGTCTTGCGTCGCTGGCGGGTGGAATGTCTGCTGTATCAACCGGAAGCAGCCGGGGATTTCGATCTCTAGCGCATCGTTGAAAAAGTCTCGAAAGTTTCCGTTCTATTCGTCTTGTTGGGGAGCCTCGCACATGTCTATTCATCTGCTCGAACAGCTGGTCCGTAAGCGCGGACTCGATATACAGACCGGATTTGCCGCTGAGGCGGCGAAACGGCTTGGTCCGCAACCGATTGCGATGACGGAAGCCACACCGAGGGGCTTGCGCTTGCTGGCCGAAAACGAGCGAGGACTGGCGGAGGCTACAGCCGCGCTGCGTAATCACTACCCGGAGGTCCTCGAGATCGGCGAGCCCAGGGTCCGTTACCAGTCCGAGCCGGAACCGGCCGAGCCCGTGATGTGGATCGTCATCGACATCCCGTCTGTCCACCTGCCGTTGCTGCGCACCAATCTGCTCGGGCGCCGGGCGGTACTGCGCGATTGCGAGACCTCCTCCGCGACTGGCTCGCCCGAACATACCCGGCTGTGCGCGCTGGCTCCGCTGTCGGAGCTGCTTGGCTATGAAACAGAACTCGACTTCCTGGTCGACGGCCACGCGCGACTCGAAATGGGCTTCAGCCACTATGCACCGCTGCACGGCGGCGGACCGGACGGCGCGGCCTGACCCGCAGCGCGGCATTGCCGAAGTCTGTCCAACACGAGCTCGACGGTCTGTACGAGGTTATCAAAACGATTTATCCCAAAGGCCAAGGTGCGGACCGTCCACCGATCGGTATCGAGCGCATGCTGCGCATTCATCTTCTGCAGCACTGGTTCAACCTGTCCGACCCGGCGGTGAAAGAGCACTTGTACGACTCGCGCGCGACACGCCGATTTGTTGGCATCGACCTGGGCCGGGAGCCGGCGCCGGACGAGACAACGATTTTCAAGCTCCGTCATCTTCTGGAGGTGCATCACCTGGGTGACCGGCTGTTTACGTTGGTTTCGCAGTAGCTTCAAGGAAATGGATTGAAGGTCTGCACCGGAACGATCGTCGATACCATGATCATCAACGCACCGAGTTCGACCTGGAATCGGGCGGGGAAACGAGATCCGGAAATGCATCAGACGAAGAAGGGCAATCAATGGTGCTTCAGCATAAAGGCCCATATCGGGGTCGACAGCCGCACCAGGTCGATCCACCCGGTCGCCTCCACAGCGGCCAACGCGCATGACAGTCAGCTGCTGCATCAACTGTTGCATGGTGATGAAACCCGGGCGCGGGGCGATTCGACCTATACCGGGCAAGCCGATGTCATCCACGAGCAGGCTCCGGGTGCGCAGGACTTTACCAACAAGAAAGGTCACCGCTCTCGCCCACTGACGGTTGAGGACAGTGCGAAGAGTATTGTTTTGCAATCGACGTAGGGTCAGTGCGCCTGGAATCCGCCAGTGACACTCGAAACCGTAATCAATGGCAACTTCCGATGATCATTCAGTTCGAACAGAGCTTTTTCAGAGTCGACGGGCATGCCCGTCGAACGATCGCCCTCAGCATGAATTGAGCTGGGCATTCCTTGATTTAACCCTGCGTTTCCACATTACCCCAGGTTCAGTCGCCAGTCGTATTGATGGAGAATTCTCGCACTTGCGGGAGTTCGGCTAACGTTTCAGCCAGTCGACGGAAGTCATCACGTTTACGGGTACGGATGATCATCACGTATTCGAATATCCCTTTGGCGTCTTTCAGTGAATAACTTGGATTGGCAGCTGTGATGCCGTGTTGCATGATCAGTTCTTGCAAGGCCGCTTGCGGCATGATGCTGTCATGCGCAAAACGCACGCTGAGATTGCCGTAGTGCAGGGAAGGAATCGCGTTCTCGACCCAACGGAACAGCGACAACACCACGAGACTTATGACCGCCGCCTGCATAGCTGGCACGTAGAACTCCAGTCCCAGTAGAATGCCGATCGCCGCGGTCATCCAGATCGAAGCGGCAGTCGTCAGACCGCGGATGGTCAGACCTTCCTTCATTACCACACCCGCGCCAAGAAAGCCGATGCCGGTCATGACGCCCTGCCCCATGCGCGTCGGGTCGATGCGAATAGTTTCGAGTGGTATGTCGCCCATAAGACGCAGCTGATGGGTGGCGACCAACATCAGCAGGCTGGAGGAGACACACACCAGTGCGTGAGTGCGAAAGCCGGCGGGCCGGCCGTGTGAGGTGCGCTCCAGCCCGATTAGCCCACCGGTGACGAGTGCGACAAGCAGCGGTACCAGGGTATCGAGGGACAGAATGCTAATGATGTCGGACGTAGGCATGATGGTGTGAAAATGCTCCTGTGGAGTTGTAAGCGAAGCCAAGGCTACAGTCTAAGGCATCTCTGATTAAGTCCCAAGATTTGCGACGATACCCACATCGTCTGGAACCGGTTTATTTTGATGAAACAACAAACGTTCGCCGCTGGAGATTTTGAGCAGTTTCGAAAGTCCATTCGGCAAGAGAGGTTCTTCGCCGAGATGAATTCGGCTGTTCCCTGGGTCCCGCTTTGTGAGCTGATCGAACCCTATTACCCCAAGGCGGGAAACGGACGACCTCCCGCCGGGTTGGAGCGAAGGCTGCTTTTTGTGACATTGGTTCAACCTGTCGGATCCGGGCGCCGAGCAAGCGCCGTATGAATCCCGCTCCATGTGCCGATTTGCAGGCACTGATCTTGGGCGCGAACCGGTTCCCGACGAGACGACGATTCCGAGTTGCCGCCATGTGTTGGAAAATCATGATCCGGGTGAGGCGCTGTTTCAGGTGGTTGGGCAATCCCTCAGGAGCAGGTCCTGAAGATTGCCAGTGGCACCAGCGTGGATGCCAGCATTGTCACGGCGCCGTGTTCGAACAAAAGCGAAGACAAAACGCAGGATCCCGAGATGCGCCAGACCAGAAAGGGGAGCCAATGGTACTTCGGCATGAAGGCGCATATTAGCGTTGACGGCCGAACCAAGATGATTCATTCGGTGCGCCGACAGTGTGCATGACGTGCAGGTGCCTGATGATCTTCTGCATGGGGAGGGAACTTGGATTTGGGGAGACTCGGCTTATGCGGGGCACAGCTCGCGGGGGATTTTGAGACGGGTTCTAAGCATTTGACGTCACACCGACTTGATGTGCTGACCCGTACGGTCGCCTGTGCCTCGAATCGGAATTTGGCAAGCCGGAGTGTCCGCCACAATGGAAAACAATCGCCAGAGATCAATGTGGATGCGGATGCTGGAAAGTCGCGGTCGGATGTATCCATTCATGAATGGGCCCTCCATCATACCGCCGACACTGCCGCCGGCGGCTGGCCAAGGCAGAGCCGGCCTCGCCAGCCCCTTGCCTTGACACCTTCCAAGCGCTACGCTCGAAGAGCATCCCGGACTATCGAGGGTGTGCGCTGGCACAGATCGGTGCCTGTTTCCACAAACTGCTGACCATGACGCCATGAATGCCCCTGACAATCCCCTCACAAAAGAACAGATCACGCATTTCGCGCAACGCATCGAAGCACGCAAGAACCTTTTGCTGGACGAAATCCGCCAGGTGCTCGCACGCTCCAGCACCGAGCACCTTGTCGATCTCATCGGCGGGGCGGGCGATTCCGGCGATGTGGCGGCAGCCTCCGTGCTCCGCGACATCACCGAGGCCGAGATCATCCGCGACGTGGGAGAGGTGCGTGACATCGCCGCGGCGGAGGACCGCATAGCGGCCGGGCGGTACGGCCTGTGCACCGACTGCGGAACGGCCATCCGGTACAAACGACTGGATGCGTATCCGACCGCCAAACGCTGCTTTGCATGTCAGGTGCGCCGCGAGAAACTGCAGGCGCCTTCACCCTACACGGGCCGCTGATCATCGAGATGGGGTAGGTTCCAACCGCGTGAAGCCCAGCCATCAAACCGTGGGTGATGATCCTGGGTTGGTATTTGGAATTCTTTCCGTGTCATTTCGTGGATTCCGTGGCCAAGGATGGTTTAACTGAGCACATCTGGATCATAGCCAGATGAATTCGTGCCAGACCGAAGCGGTTCGGCACCCGCCAGAGGGCGATTCAAGTCGGACACACTCCCCGTAACCCCATCGACGTAACACGCTCAGTTCCTGCTCGGGGTGCGTCTGTTCATCTCGATGCAGCGGTCGTTGCATTGTCAATCGATCGTCCAGGGACTCGTCTTCCGTGAAACACGGAGAGGTCATGCGTACCAACGGAAAAGCAATCATTGAAACGGAGAGACTCCCGATAAAGCTGTGGCTGGATAAGAATCAGATGGAAGAGGGGGCGCTGGAGCAGGCGCGAAACCTGGCAAACCTTCCCTTCGCCTTCAAGCACATCGCCATCATGCCGGACACCCACCAGGGCTACGGCATGCCGATCGGGGCCATCCTGGCCACTCGGGGTGCCATCGTACCCAACGCCGTCGGTGTGGATATCGGCTGCGGCATGTGCTCCTTGCGGACCAATCTGACCGATGTCGCAACCGCGGATCTGAAGGCCATCTTGGGCATCATCCGCGACACCGTTCCGGTGGGCTTCAATCACCACAAAACGCCTCAGAACGAAGCGTGGATGCCCGAAAAAAAGGGGGAGTTGCCCATCGTCGAGCAAGAGTACGCAAGCGCCCTGTATCAGATCGGCACATTGGGTGGAGGCAACCATTTCATCGAAATACAAAAAGGATCGGATGGCTATATCTGGATCATGATCCACTCCGGCTCCCGCAACATCGGTTTCACGGTGGCCAATCATTACGATGACGCGGCCAAACAGTTGAACCAGGCAGCCGGCGAAGATGTGTCCCAGGACTTGGCGTATATCCCGGAATCCTCTGATTATTTCGAGCTGTATTGGAATGAAATGAACTACTGCCTCGAATTTGCCCTGGCCAACAGAAAGCTGATGATGGAGCGGGCAAAATCGGCATTCAGAGAAGTTCTGCCCGAGGTCGAATTCACCGATTTCATCAATAAGCCGCACAACTTTGCCGCCGAGGAGGAGCATTTCGGCGAGACGGTCATCGTGCATCGAAAAGGCGCGACGCGGGCCCGCAAAGGGGAATGGGGCATGATCCCCGGCTCGCAGGGCACGCGGTCTTTTCTCGTCAAGGGCAAGGGAGAGGCGCAGTCCTTCGAATCGTGTGCCCATGGCGCCGGCAGAATCATGAGCCGGGCGAAGGCCCGCAAGACATTGGACTTGAAAGAAGAGATAAAGGCCCTCAAGGAACGCGGCATCTTACACGCCATCCGCCACCGGGAAGATCTGGATGAGGCACCGGGGTCGTACAAGGACATTGATGAGGTGATGAGAAACCAGCTTGACCTGGTCGATGTGCTAATCGAGTTGCAACCGCTGGCCGTTATCAAGGGGTAAGCCCCGCGCACCTGATTGAGGGAAGGCCATGGGAACAGGGATCGGTGAATCGACCGACCAACCTGTCAGTAGACAAAGGAGACCTTCGAGCGGGCGGTGATTCCTTACGGTTTAGTGACTACTCTGACCCGTTGGCCCGGGGTGTCCACACACCGGAGAAACAACCCAATCCCGCGCAGCGATTGGTATGGTGGAATACGGTGGTAACGAGACATGCTCGGTCGAGTTCCACTTAAGCAGATGCCCCAATAACCGGTGACGCATTTGACTCCGCGTAACTGGCCGCATCGCGAACGACTGCCAGGTCTTCATACGTATCAAGTGCTTTGCGTGCGCGTTCAGCACCAGCCGCCCGTGAACTATGGCAGCATCCCTCGTTTCAGGATTTCCAATCGATGTCAGGGGGCCTCTGATTAAGTCTGTCTAGATAAGAGTGTTGTTCAGCAGCGGCAAGTTCAAGGCGGAAAGTGCGGGTAATAGCCCGCTATTGCCAGGCTTTCCAACACCGAAATCGTAGCTTCCGGACAATGAATTTCCCATGTGATTCGCAGAGCTTTGAATCTCCCTCACAACATTTACAATGGAGCGACTTTTACACCGGGCGGAGACCCGTCAATCGAATAACGGGAGCGTACAGTGGAAGAAAGAAACGTTGATGTCGCCATTATCGGCTCCGGCAGTGCCGGACTCTATGCCCTGGGCCGGGTCAAGTCCGCCAGGAAAAGCTTTGTCCTGATCAATGGTGGTGAACCGGGAACCACCTGTGCCCGTGTCGGCTGCATGCCCTCCAAGGCGCTGATCCAGATTGCCGAGGATTTCCACCGCTGTGGCATTCTGGGACGCTACGGCGTCGAGGGGCACAAAGACCTCACACTGGATGGCGGGGAGGCGATGGGCCATGTGCAGGATCTGCGGGACACCTTCGTTGACCGGGTCATTAGCAACAGCACCGCCAATATGAGTGATGAGCTGTTTATCGAAGGCTATGCCCGCTTCCTGGAGCCGCATCTGCTGGAGGTCAACGATATCCGCATCCGCGCCGACAAGATCATCATCGCCACCGGAACCCGCCCCATTGTTCCCAAACCCTGGCACTCGCTCGGTGACCGGATACTGACCACTGACACACTTTTTGAACTGGAAGAACTCCCGAAATCGCTGGCGGTCATCGGCCTGGGGGTTATCGGTCTCGAGATTGGCCAGTCGATGGCCCGACTGGGTGTTGAGACCACCGGTTTCGACCAGCTGGAAACCATTGGCGGGCTGGATGACCCGGCAGTTGCCAAGGCGGCTATTGAGATCATTGGCCGAGATTTTCCGCTCCACCTCGGCCATGCCGCCGAGATCAGCGAAGCGGGCGATAAGCTGCGTGTAACCGCCGGGGATCATTCCGTGCTGGTGGACAAGGTGCTGGCCAGTCTGGGGCGTCGTCCCAATCTGGACAACCTGCAGATTGAGAATGCCGGTATCGACCTGGGGGCAAAAAACTCCATCCCCGCCTATAACCCCCAGACCATGCAGATTGGTGACAGCCATATCTTCCTGGCGGGCGACGTGAATGCGGAGCGCCCACTGCTGCATGAAGCGGGTGACGAGGGCCGGATTGCCGGCCATAACGCCAGCAGCGACCAGATCCAGGCGTTTCAGCGCAAGTTACCCCTGGCAATCAACTTCGTTGACCCGAACATCTGCCATGTCGGCAAACGCTGGTCTGAACTGGATCACGAGCAGGCAGTGGTCGGTGAAGTCAATATGGCACCGGTCGGGCGCGCCCTGATCATGGGCAAAAACAAGGGCATCATCCGGGTCTATGCGGACAAGGTCAGCGGCAGACTGCTGGGCAGTGAGATGATCTGCGCCAAGGGCGAGAATCTGGCCCATCTGCTGGCCTGGTCTATCCAGCAGGAGATGACGGTGGGAGAACTGCTTCAGATGCCGTTCTACCACCCGGTCATTGAAGAGGCGCTGCAGGCAGCACTGTACGATCTTTATGCCAAAGTCGACGCTAAAAACAGCGGTCCCATCACCGAGTTAAGACCGGTGGGGTGATCGACCGATAAACGGGACAGGGACGTCCCAGCCATAACCACCCTTGCAAAGGACTCGTCTTGTCCATCATGACCCAGGCCCAGCTCACCATCTTTCTTGTGCTAGCCGTCACTATTGCGATGTTCCTCTGGGGCCGCTGGCGCCATGACATGATTGCCGTGGGCACACTGCTGACCTGCGTGCTGCTGGGGCTGGTGCCCGGCGCAGAAGCCTTTGCCGGTTTCGGCCACCCCGCGGTCATCACCGTGGCCTGCGTGCTGGTACTCAGCGCGGGCCTGCAGAGCACCGGCGCCGTGGACGTGCTGGCCCAGCGCCTGCTGCCCGTCACGGGTGGGCCGACCCTGACCATCGCAGCGCTCACGGCGCTGGGCGCCCTGCTGTCCGCCTTCATGAACAATGTGGGTGCGCTGGCGCTGCTGATGCCCGTGGCGCTGCAGATCTCGGCGAAGCAGGAACTGCCACCGGGCAAGGTGCTCATGCCGCTGTCCTTCGGTTCCATCCTCGGTGGCATGACCACCATGATCGGCACGCCGCCCAACCTGATCGTGGCCGGTTTTCGCAAGGAGACGGGCATGGGGAGTTTTGCCATGTTCGACTTCACACCCGTGGGTGTGGTGGTGGCGGGCCTGGGCGTGTTGTTCATCGCCCTGCTGGGCTGGCGCCTGGTGCCGACCCGCCAGCAAGCGGACAGCGGCGGCTTCGATACCGGCGCCTACCTGACCGAGGTGCGTCTTGACAAGGGCAGCAAGGCGGTGGACAAGGCCCTGTCCGAGGTGGAGAAGATCCTCGAGGAGGCGGATGCCCAGGTGATCGGCATGGTGCGCAACGAGTTTCGGGTCAGCGCGCCCAACCCACGGCGGATACTGCGGGAAAACGATATCCTGGTCATCGAGGCGGAACCCGAGGCCCTGGCCTCGGTGCTCTCTTCGCTGGGCCTGAAGCTGGAAGAAGAGGTGGCGGGCGCCATCGAAGAAACCATGGACGCCGACGAGGCGCGGGGCAAGGTGGTCGTTGATGTCCTGGAAGGCGGTTCCGGGACCGGGACCGGGACCGGGACCGGGAAGAAAGGTGACAAGAAGGAGGCCGAAGGTGAAGAGAAAGAGGAAAAGAAAGAGGACAAGGGTCGGGGTGAGCGCGAGGAGATCCTGATCCAGGAACTGGCGGTCATGCCCGGGGCCAGCCTGATCGGCCGATCCGCCACCGGCATCCAGTTGCGCACCCGCTATGGCCTCAATCTGCTGGCCGTCTCCCGACAGGGGCATCGGAGCATCAAGCGCCTGCGCTCCACCAATATCCGTGCCGGCGACGTCCTGCTCATGCAGGGGCACCAGGAGGCGCTGGCGGGCTTCGCGGCTGAATATGGCTGCGTGCCGCTGGCGGCTCGCGCCATCCGTATCCCCGACCGGCGCCAGTCGCTGATCGCCATGGTGGTGATGCTCATGGCGGTGGGCGGCGCCGCCCTGGGGCTGTTGCCGGCGGCCATTTCCTTCGCCGGTGGGGTGCTGTTGTACATGGCCTTGCGGGTCATGCCCCTGCGCAAGGTCTACGAGGCCATCGACTGGCCGGTGGTGGTGCTGCTGGCCGCCCTCATTCCTGTGGCCGGTGCCATGGCCACCACGGGCGCGGCCGACCTGCTCGCGCGTGCGCTCCTGGAGTGGGTAGCGCAGGGGCACCCGGTGCTGGCACTGGCCTTGATCCTGGTGGTGACCATGACCTTGTCGGATTTCATGAACAATGCGGCCACCGCTGCGGTGATGTGTCCCATCGCCATCAGCAGTGCCGCGCTGTTGAACGTCAGCCCGGACTCCTTCCTCATGGCGGTGGCCATCGGAGCCTCTTGCGCCTTTCTCACGCCCATCGGGCACCAGAACAACACCCTGATCCTCGGGCCAGGCGGGTTCCGCTTCGGCGATTACTGGCGGCTGGGCCTGCCCGTGGAAATACTGGTGGTGGCGGTCAGTATTCCCATGCTGCTGTTGGTATGGCCCTTGTAGCTGTCGGGCCGCAGCCCGGCAAAGCAGTCTGAAAACAGCTGGAGTACGACATAGTCAGATGATCGACGGAAAACTGAGCGAAGGCTGGCTGGATGCCGGGACGGAGGGTGGTGAGCTCAAGCACCAAGGAATCCCTTTCCGGAGCTGGGTCACGCCCGATAGCAGCCCCGGTTCCAGCGGCAAGGGCGACTTCAAGGCGCCACCGGTCCGTTATCACCTGTATTTCTCCTAGGTCTGCCCCGGGGCGCACCGCACCCTCATCTTCCGCAAGCTGAAGAAACTGGAGGACACGATTCAGTGTGTCCGCGGTGCATCCCCGCTACAGCGGCATCATCACCGTGCCGGTGCTGCGGGACAAGCAAGGCAAGACCATCGTCAACAACGAATCCGCAGGGATCATCCATAGGCTCAATAGTGCCTTCGATGCTTGGGGGGTATAGAAAGCGTAAACGCCAATTTCCGCAGTGCTTAACGGATCATTCACGGCCCCCGCATGGCAACCAGCCCCGAAATCCTGCTCCATTCAGTCCTTGCCATCGAAACAGCCTGCCTCGCCGGTGCCATTTCCGGCCCAACCCGGCCGGCAGACCGACCGATCCCCCGCTGTGCCCGGCGGGTGAAAGCATTCGGTGTTGAACGGGAGGCAAAGGCATCAGCCGCAGGGCACTGCAGGCGGTGCCCAGCTTTCGGGCTTTGGTACATCTTTGCTCTCCAGGTGATCGAGAGGAGTGGTGCAGGGAGGCACCGTTTTCGGACCTAAGGATGGAATCATCTTGATCACCGCCGGGCGTTCGATGCCGGCCGTTGATCAAGTAGTTTGGATTCTCAACCAGCGACAATTATTGATTGCAAAAACAATCACTCAAGAAACAGCTCTATTCCCACTCTATATGTAAATCAGCCTTTTTTGTCTTTTATATTCATTGGCTTATTTTCCTGCTAAACGGTAATATCATGAAAAATACCATGCTCAGAAATTTCTTCAAAATGCTCAAAATAATTGCCTATTGAACACTGGTACACAGTACCGTAGGCAACCTTCCGGGCGTTGACTGCAGGTGAATCCCTTCCTGCTCCTGCAGGTATCGGATCACCGGCAGGATCGATTTTTCCCTGAGTCTGCGATGCTGCGCTAGGAAAATAACCAAGTCTCGAGTGCAGTGCTGACAAAATCTGATGAGATCCTTTCCTGTTCCAATCGGGTAGACAGGAACCGGCCGGCTGCGAGATCAAGGAACAATTGCTGTTCCTGTCCGGTCAACTGTGCGGGTAGCGTGCTCAACGGTTCGGGTTCCTGCACCATCCGCTCTTCGTGCGCATTGAGCGTAGCCACATCCATCATCAATGGCTCCACTGAGGCCAGACTGGCACGAGCATCGCTTAATATGGATAGCCCCCAGCTGTCGATATCGCCCCAATAGCCAACACGTTTCGCCGTCAACCAGGACGCATTCATCCAGCTAACGTTCCGCCCACCACCGATCACGGCAATGGTATCGTCGAGATCGGGTAAAGCCAGACCCGACTGGAGGTTCTCAACCACCAGGATGTTCGTCGCCGGCAGTTCATGCTGCCTGAGTAGATCTGCGCTCAGCTGGAACAGTGGCAGGCCTTGAAAAGCGTGGCGAATACCCGGGCTCAGCGGACGCACGACCGGCACGCCCTGGGCGAGTCCACGTGGACCGGGCAGACAACCGAGCCACGGATTCAGGCCGCCGGACGCCGCAATCTCTCCATTATGTACCGCATCCAGCAACGCTTCGATCAAGCCCGAACAGTTCTCGACAAACTTGGTATCGACACCCTGTAACGGTAGCGCACGCAGGTAACCTCCCGCGCCGAGCCCGCGACGTAACTGCGGCAACACCCGGGCGAGCAATTCGGCATCAGCTTGACCAAGACCTTCCACGATTTCGATGTGCCTGACCAGAACGGGATATACCTGCTCTTGCCGATACCGCTGCAACAGCGGTTGCATGTTCGTCCGCCATCGTGCGGATTGCGCGTTCGCGGACGGACCGCAGAGCTGCGTGAGCTGCTGGAAGTTGCCGATAGTGATTCGCGCGGGCAGTCGCTGTTGGCCCAGTTGGCGAAAACTGACCGTTTTCCAGTGCAGGAGGTCTGGCAAGGTGAATTTTTTCCAGACTTCGATCCAATCCCGCAGGTGCGCCAGATTCTCCAACGGTTGTCTGGCGTTGGGCGATTTCAGGGGGATATGTAGTGGGAAACCCCGCTCACCGGTCATCAAGGCTTTCAAAACCGGGCGATTGTCCCAGTACCTTTTGCGTGCCAGAGCCGCGGCCTGTTCCGGCATGATGCCCCACGCAGGTACTTCCGGCTCAGACATCGCTGGTCATTCCGGGACGGTCTTCAACTTCGATGTTCAGCCGCAGCAGATCATCCGACAGTTTCGCCTCGTGCTGCTCAGCCAGACGCCGATCCACTTCCTCCCAGGTGATTTCACACAGATGGCTTTCGTGTCGCTCCGCATCGCGTTCGGCAATCAATAGCGCACGGGCCGATTCCCGCGCCAGATTCAGGTTCTTGTACGGGGTTATCAGGTTCACATGCATATGCAGGGCTTTGAAGACCTTCAATACCCGGCGACTGACCGCCTCGGCGGTGTTGGAAAAAGCCTCGTCGAGAAACACGGTGCAATACACCGGCCGGTCATGTCCCTCGGGCGTCAGTACGTAAGCCAGGCTCGCGGCTACGATGGTGCCGGCGAAGGATTCCTTTTCGCCGCCAGATTTTCCACTGGAGGAATCCAGCACGTCGCGCGTTTCGCCGTCTTCGAAACCGACTTCCTCGGCAAAGAACGAAAGCTGGTAACGGGGATCGAGCAAACGCATGCTTTCGAGCGTGCCGGCCGTGCCGACTGCGCTGGCCTTTTCCAGCATCGCCACCACCGTTTCCAGTTGCTGGAAACGAGCCTCATGATCATCGCTGGTGACCTGGCTCAGCACCCGGTTCAACTGCTTTTCGAAATCCTGCACGTGCGGGTATTTTTCCCGGCGCGATCCCAGCTTCAGGTAAGAGCCTTGTTTGAACTCGGTACGCGCCAGGACCTGGTTGATAACATCGATGCGCTCGAGTATGTCTTCGCGTTCGCTGTCCAGGCGCGATTTGATTCGTGCCAGTGACTGTGTGGCATGTCTGTTGAGCCGTTCGACGAATTGCTCCACCAGCGCCGGCAAGCCCTCACTGACCAGTCGATCGAGGTGTTCGAGGAAATCCGTCAGGCCGGCCAGACCCGCGGGCCAGTCCGCAGTCAACGACTGCCAGCGATCCTTACCTCGAAACGAGGACATGACACCGACCGCGGAGTTTTCCGCCTGACTCTTGTCGTTACGCGCCCGGGCCAGCAAACCGTCCAGGTCGCGTTCGATGTCGAACATTATCGCGGATACCCTTTCGAGATCGTCGATTGAAATCGTTCTGACCCGCCCGGCGAGTGATTCACGGCAGGATTCAGAAAGCCCTCTTTCAGCATCCGCGGCCGCCTCACTTTTACGGGTTCGGGCGGATGCGAGCTCACTTTCGATGGCGCCGCGCTGGCGGGCCAGTTCGATGATCGCATCCGATATTTCCTGCAACGCCTGCTTGGCGGCCTCCCACCCCTTGCGCGCCTCCTCCAGGTCACCACCGGAGGATCGCAGTCGCTTCAGTTCGTCGTCCAACCGAGCCAACCGGCCGTTCCAGTAAGGCGCGTCAATGCTCTCCCACTCTGTTTCCCTGATCCGTTGCAACAGGCTTTTGCGTTTGCCAAATCGATCCCAGTCCGCACGCGCCTGTTCCACCTGGCCATTCTCCACCGCCAGACGTGTATTCAGCTCCGCCAGGTGCTGGTTCAACAGTTTCAGCCGCGACGCATTGGAAAATCCAAGTTGCCATTCGTTGCGATCGTCGATGTGCGCCAGATCCTTTTTCTCGAAGCGGCCTTTTTCCTTGTGGATCAGGCCTTCGCGCGTCATGGAAAAGGGCGTGACATCCAAAGTCGCGGTATCCGCAACGCAGGACAGGTCAAAGCGCTGCAAATGCTGTTTCAGCCACTCCCGATAACGATGTTGCCGCCACACCAGCTTGCGCAGAAAACCATCGAGGCGAAACTCGGGCATCGGCGCTTTGACCTTCGATTCCCGCACCACCTGAACTCGAACATGCAGGCCGGTATGCCGCGCATTCAGCCATTTGGTGACCATCGAGAAACTTTGTTCAGGCACTGCAAGTGTGGTGCGCAAACCACCCAGGGCGCGTTCAATGGCCCCCTGCCACGACCGCTCTTCGTCCCTGACATCGAGCAATTCGCCGATGAACAGGCAGTCCTCGGCAGGCAGGCCGAGCGAGTCGACCAGCTCGTCACGCAGACGCTGATAGGCGATATGAATATTCGAACCGGGCCGTGCGGTGATTTCGGCGATCTCACCGGTCGTTGTCCTGATCTCCGCTTGCGTTGCGCTCAACTGCGCGCTGGCTTCAGCGAAACGGTCCTGACTTGCCTTGGTATCGTTCTCGATGGATACCAGGCCCTGCTCCGCCGACACCTGATTTTGCTGGAACACCGACGCTTCCAGAGCGTCGGACCATTCCAATTCGCGCGCGGCTCGTTGATAGCGGGATGACTCCTTAGTGACGAACTTCAATCGTTCCCGGGTGTGCTCCAGCTCCTTGTTGAGCGATTCGATCCGATCACCGCCGAGCTGCAGATACGCCTCGTGCCGACGCTCAACCAGCCGGTTCGCATCCTCCTTTGCCTGTTCCCGCTGTTTGATGTTGATTTCCAGATCCTGCCGCTGCGCGTCCAATCCTGCGATCCGCTCGGCAAGCAAAGCGACCAGCAACTCACCGAAATACACCGGCAGGCCCTGCTTTTCCTCGCCCAATAACCGGATTTCGGCTTCCGCTTTGTCGATCACCGCGTTCAACTCCGGCAATCTGGCGAGGTGCGCCTGCTGCTGCCGCGCGTCGAGCAACTGCGCATGTATCGCCACCAGGTCGGCGAACTCGGCAACCACTTTGCGTGCATCGTCACGGACACCGCTGGGCTCCAGCACCAGTTCGCGGATCAGCAAGGTCAGGTCGTCGATCTTTTTCAAGCCGAGCGCGCGTGACAGCAAGGCCGGCGCGTTGCGGTTCTCCATCATCAGCAGCTTGCGGTACAGCTCCTGGTATTCAGCAAAATTCTCGTCGCAGCAGGTAATCGCCTGATCGGCGCGCAGCCATTGTTTGAGCGCCCGCGCATTGCCCTCGCCGAAGGCATCGAGAACGGACTTCAAGCCGACATTCCTGCGCGCCACCGCGTACACGCGTTTGACGTCCGCCAGTGCATTGTTCGCCTGTGTGGTCCAGAACATCGCCAGCAGCGTCAGCTCGCGGCCGTCATCGGCGCGGTAAGCGGCCCTCAGTGCGGTAACCACGGCGCCCTCGCGCTTGCTCTTGACGCGTGTGGTACCGCCATCGTGCGCGGAACCGAAACTGCCGCGCATGTACGACAGCAAAGAGCGGTCCGCCTTGTCGCCTTGCGCGGCCGCGACATTGAAGCTCGCCTTGCCCGCCGGCAGTAACAGCGCCATCAGGGCGTCGATAAAGGTCGATTTTCCGGAACCGTTATCGCCGGTGACCAGAGTACCCTCCGGGTCGATGCGGGCGCTGTGCAGACCGTGAAACGACCCCCAGTTGTACACGGACAACTCACTGAGACGAATCTGCCCCATGGTAAAAAAATCGCGGCTGTAGTTCGTCGCTTCAGTCGTCATCCTGTTGATCGTCTCGTACCTGTTCGTCACCCGACTGCTCGTCAGCCAGCCGACGATACTCATTTAACATATGCTGAAGAAATTCGGCAGATACCACGTGACGAATCAGCGGCGAAATCTCAAAGCGTTCTTCACTGCCGCGAACAACTACCAGGATTCGCTTTTCGATCATGCGTTTCAGCGAAGTGACCAGTTGTTTGCGATCCGAGCGCGTGCTGTTGGTCAATGGTAAGAACGGGCTCAGGCCGGCTTCCATTGTTTCGATATCGATTATAATCTTGTGCTCGCCCTGGGATTCGCGGTCCTGGAAATACTTGCGCAACACCAGGATCAGCAGGGTATCGTAAAGGGTTAGCGTTCGACGGCTGATCAGCCTGACACTCTCGCCACCGTCGTCCTCGTCTTCGGGGTTTTGCGCGTTGGCGATAAACGCGACGCCGTAGCGCTCATCGATGACCAGTCGCAGGTACATATTCTCGAGGTGGTTGCGCAGGGCATCCTGGTAGCGGCAAATTTGTTCGAATATCTCGGTTTTTTGCCGCGCCAGCGCCGAACCCTGGCGCAACAGATACACCAGCACGCGGCGGGCTTCGTGCGGCAAGGATGCCGGTTGATCATCGGCCGGTGACGGCGCATCCGCTGACACCTGCTCAACACCATTGTCCGCATCCACATTCAGCGGATCGGCCTCGACCGTAACGGTCGATTGCGCCTTGATCAGATCGTCGAAGAAGTCCTTCTCATGCATAGGCTATAGCGTCAGCTCGTCGATGTTGGCGGGAAACAAATCGGCGCTCATCAGAAGACCAGGAATCGAGGCCCGTATTCGTGCACCCTGTTTATCGTGGACTTCGACCAGCTCGGTGGTATTGAGGTCCGTCGCGTGAACGGCCCGGGCCACCCTCATGCAGGCAACCAATTCTTCCAACCCCGCCTGTAGCGGTTGATATCGCGATAACGCGGAAATCGTCATCGGGCCATGTTGGCGCAAGGCCTCCAGGGTACGCTCGGCGACTCGGCGGATCTGTACCACCTCCAGACTGTCGAGCATCTCCAGGCTGGGCTCGCGCTGATTGGCCTGTTCCTCAACGCCTGAGGTATCCAGGTTTTCGTCGGGCTGTCGCAGATTCAGGCTTTCGGGGGACCGAATTCCGGGTACGCCAACCTGCAGCTCCAGCCGGGTTCGGGTCTTCAGATCGCAGCCGTTTTCGCGCAAGGCGACGGCGCTGCGTTCCAGCTCGGACAGCAGGCGCGTCACCGCGCGGTTTTCCTGCGCGGCGCCACTTTCGATATACCCGCGCAAGCCCTCTTCGGTACGCCGACGGATGCGGAACACGCGCTCGCTCTCGCGTGACAATTCGCGCATCAGCCGGGCAAGGTACTGGCGTTGCGCGCGATTGAGGTGATGGGCCACCGGCAGGCTGAGGATACCGCGTAACTGATCGCTGAATTCGGTCGAGCGGTTCTGGTCACACAGCAGCTGAAAAAAGCCTTCGAACGCACTGCCCGCATCGGTATTCGCTAGCAGAATCTCCTTCTCCATCAGTTCGAGTAACACGTCTCCGCGGGTGGAATCACCTTCGATGATCTGGATCCTGAGATCCTTGTCAATGCGTCGAATATCATCCTCCACGCGGCGAAAATCACCGGTCAGCACCGACGCCAACTGGTAGATCTCGCGTATGCGTTCACGCTGTTCGGTTTCACTGAGCTCCGCGCTCACGCCCGCACGCAGATCATCTATGCTGCGCTGAATTTCCTGCTGGCGTTGCTCGAGCTGGGCGACCCGCTCGTCAAGATCCGGGTTGATAGCAACGGCGAAATCGCGCACGGCTTCCTGTACGATTCGAAGATGGGAGGCGGAGGTGCCGGCAGCCGGTTCGTCGAGTGACCGGCAGAATCGTAACGCGGTTTCACTGGCGTCGGTTTTACTCAGCAGGTCGTCCATTTCGCGCAACCAGCCCGCGCGTATCCACTGGCTCAGGTAGGCTCCTGCCCCGCTTTCGCTTTGCCAGTAACCCAGTTCCCGGCCGCGTTCCAGTTCCGCATCCAACGCGATGCGCGCCCGCGCGAAGGGCACCTCGTTCTCCTCCGCGAACAGATCGGCAATGAAGGCGAGAATGATGGGGGCATTGTCCGCACGCAACAGTTTCCAGGTCGCGTGTTCATCCTGTAAACGGCGAAACCTGGCCTGCCAGCCGGAAAAATTCACCAGCCCCTCACAAGCATTGTTGCAAACTGCTCACAACGTTCACTCGCATTCGCCACTATGCTGATCATCAGACAAACGGAGCCACATGCCTTAAGCTGCTAGCTCAATCCTGATGTTCTTGCCCAGCGCTCTGGCTGCGCGTTCCAGCGTCAGCAGCGTCACCGAAGGATTATCGGGATCCAGCAACCGTTCCAATGCAGAACGGCTGGTCTTCATCCGCCTGGCCAGCTGGGCCTTGTTGAGTTTCTGCGCCTTCATCAATTCCTCGAGTTGAAAGGCAAGCACACGTTTAACTGCGATAGCTTCCGCTTCCGCAAGCACACCTTCCTCTTCCAGAAAATCATCGAAGTTACTGCCAATGTGTTTGTTCATGTCACTTCTCCAGGTTGGCTTTGCGATCTATAGCCAATTGCAAATCGGCTTGAGGTGTCTTCTGGGATTTCTTGATGAAGCCATGCAGCAAAATCATCTTTTCACCCTTTACTGTAAACAGAATTCGAGCAATACGTTGATCAAACCGACACCTGACTTCCCATAGTCCGGGCTCCATTTTTCGAACCACTGGCATCCCGATAGGCCAGCCATATTGAACGGTTTTAATATCACCACCGATTATCCTTTTGTCCTGTTTGCTCAGCCCCTGCAACCATGCGCGAACCCGGTTCATTTCCCGATTCCGTTCGGTAAAAAACCACTTCAAGAGGCATATCGGCATCCATGCGAAAAAGTGTACCATATTTGGTACACTTTACAAACCTTTGATCATGAAAGCTAGAAATCTGAGAACAAACAACTATGCCGTCCAGAGAGGGAGGAAAGCGATGTGGATAAGTTCATGGTCCTTCGGGCGCCTGATCCATTGTGGCTCGTACTTGGTCACTAATACTGTGACGGGTGAGACACGCATGGCATGGTATGGGTGCGCCACGCTGATTGTGAGCGTGGCGATACCATGATCTATACCATTAGAAAATGGCACTTACTGCTTGTCGATGCCTGCCAGTGCCAGATGTTGCCAGACAGAAGCGAGGATAAGTTATTGGTTTTGTATTTCAACTGCGTCTTGATGCCTGTAGGCGCCTGTCAGTGCTAGAACTGGTCTACTCCCACTCGATCGTTGCTGGCGGTTTGCCGGAGATATCGTAGACCACGCGCGAGACGCCGTTGACTTCGTTGATGATACGGCGCGAGACGTGGTCGAGGAATTCGTAGGGCAGGTGCGCCCAGTGTGCGGTCATGAAATCGATGGTCTCTACGGCGCGCAGGGCGATGACGTTCTCGTAGCGACGCCCGTCGCCGGTGACGCCCACCGACCTCACCGGCAGAAATACGGCGAAGGCCTGGCTCACCTTGTCGTAGAGTTCGTGCTTGCGTAGCTCGGAGATGAAGATGTCGTCGGCGTGGCGCAGAATTTCAGCGGACTCTTTTTTCACTTCGCCGAGAATGCGCACCCCCAGCCCCGGGCCGGGGAAGGGATGGCGGTAGACCATGTCGTAAGGGAGGCCCAGTTCCAGGCCGATCTTGCGCACTTCGTCCTTGAACAATTCGCGCAGCGGTTCGACGAGACCGAGTTTCATGTAATCTGGGAGACCGCCGACATTATGGTGCGATTTGATGACGTGCGCCTTGCCGGTCTTGGCACCCGCCGATTCGATCACATCAGGGTAGATGGTGCCCTGCGCGAGCCACTTCACGTTGGCGAGCCTGGCGGCCTCAGCCTCGAAGATGTCGATGAAAGTGTTGCCGATGAGTTTGCGTTTCTGCTCGGGGTCTTCGACGCCGGCCAGCTTGTCGAGAAACTGCGCCTCGGCATCGACGCGGATCACCTTGACGCCCATGTGTTCGGCAAAAGTGGCCATCACCTGATCGCCTTCGTTGAGACGTAGCAGACCGTTGTCCACGAACACGCAGATCAACTGATCGCCGATCGCCTGATGCAACAGCGCCGCTACCACCGACGAGTCGACGCCGCCGGAGAGGCCCAGCAACACCTGGTCGCTGCCCACCTGTGCGCGGATGGTGTTGATGCTGTCTTCGATGATGTTGCCGGGTGTCCACAGCGCCTCGCAGCCACAGATCTCGTGGATGAAGCGGCTCAGGATGCGCTGCCCCTGACGGGTATGGGTCACTTCGGGATGAAACTGGATGGCATAGTAGCCGCACGTCTCATCGGCCATGCCCGCCAGTGGTGCGTTGTCGGTACTGGCGATGAGCTTGAAGCCCTCGGGCATCTCGACGACGCGGTCGCCGTGGCTCATCCACACATCCAGCAAACCGTAACCATCGGGTGTGGTGTGATCCTCGATCTCTTTCAGCAGCCGTGAGTGGCCGCGCGCGCGTACCTGCGCGTAGCCGTATTCGTGATGGCTGGAGGTCTCCACCTTGCCACCCAATTGCTCGGCCATGGTCTGCATGCCGTAGCAGATGCCGAGCACCGGCACACCGGCGTCGAACACGGCCTGTGGTGCGTGCGGCGATGCGCGGCCCGCGGTGACCGACTCCGGACCACCGGAGAGGATGATGCCGTTGGGTGCGAACTGGCGAATATCGTCGTCGCTGGTATCCCAGGGATGGATTTCGCAGTAAACGCCCGCTTCGCGCACCCGTCGCGCGATGAGTTGAGTGTATTGCGAACCGAAGTCGAGGACGAGGATGCGTTGACTGTGGATGTTCTGAGCGGTTTCTGCGTTCAACGTTGTGATCCCAATCGGTAGGAGCGGCGGAAGCCGCGATGCTTCTTTCAAGCTGCGCCAGTCGCGGCTTCCGCCGCTCCTACGATCAATCGACGCGGTAGTTGGGTGCCTCTTTGGTGATCGTCACATCGTGCACATGGCTTTCGCGAACACCCGCGTTGGTGATACGCACGAACTCGGGTTTGGTGCGCATCTCGTCGATGGTTCCGCAGCCGGTATAGCCCATGCTGGCGCGCAGGCCGCCGAGCATCTGATGAATGATATTGAGCACGCTGCCTTTGTACGGTACGCGGCCCTCGATGCCCTCGGGAACCAGCTTGTCGGTATCGCCCGTGCCTTCCTGGAAATAGCGATCCGCCGAGCCCTGGCGCTGCGACATGGCGCCCAGCGAGCCCATGCCGCGGTAGGATTTGTAGGAACGCCCCTGAAAGATCTCCACCTCGCCCGGCGCCTCGTCGGTACCGGCGAAGACACTGCCCATCATCACCGAATGGGCGCCGGCAACGATGGCCTTGGCGACGTCGCCCGAATAGCGAATGCCGCCATCGGCGATCAGCGGGATATCGGTACCCTTCAATCCTTCAGCCACATTGGCGATGGCGCTGATCTGCGGGACGCCGATGCCGGCCACTATCCGTGTGGTGCAGATCGAGCCCGGACCGATGCCCACCTTGACGGCATCGGCCCCGGCCCTGGCGAGATCCTTGGCCGCCTGCGCGGTGGCGATGTTGCCGCCGATCAATTGCACATCGGGATAGTTCTTCTTGACCCACTTCACCCGCTCCAGCACGCCCTGCGAATGACCGTGGGCGGTATCGACCACCAGCACGTCCACACCCGCCTCCACCAGTGCCGCGACACGCTCCTCGGTGCCGGTGCCGACACCGACCGCTGCACCCACGCGCAGGCGCGCCTGCGCATCCTTACAGGCGTTGGGATTGGCCTTGGCCTTCTGGATATCCTTGACGGTAATCAGCCCGCGCAGCTGGAAGTTGCCGTTCACCACCAGCACCTTTTCGATGCGGTGCTTGTGCAGCAGTTCGATCACCTCTTCGCGCGGCGCGCCCTCTTTGACCGTGATCAGCTTCTCCTTGGGCGTCATCACCGAGGCGACGGTATCACCGAGGCGCGTCTCGAAGCGCAAGTCGCGGCTGGTGACGATACCGATCAGGTCCTCGCCGTCGACCACCGGTACCCCCGAGATCCCGTAGTGGGTCATCAGGTCCACCACCTCGAGGATCGAGACGTTGGGTTTGACGGTGATCGGTTCGCTGATGATGCCCGATTCGAATTTCTTCACCCGCCGCACCTCGGCCGCCTGCGATTCGGCATCCATGTTCTTGTGAATAATGCCGATGCCACCCTCCTGTGCGAGCGTGATGGCCAGACGCGCCTCGGTGACCGTGTCCATCGCCGCCGACATCAAGGGGATGGCCAGCCGAATGCCGCGTGTCAGCTGGGTGCTGAGATCGACTTCCTTGGGCAGGATCGTGCTGTGGGCAGGCAGGAGGAGGACATCGTCGAAAGTGAGGGCTTCTTGAACAATACGCATAACGCTTCCTGTTCCGGGTGGAGCCGGGCGCTGTCGAAAGGCCCGGGCGAGAGAATAACGGGGCATTATAGGAATTTTGTCGGGGCGGGTAAATCAAGATCCCGTTATTGAGGCCCCGCAACAGGTTGATTGCACAATAAAAGTGCCGTAATGGTGGGCGGCGCTGTTTCTACCGGAAGCGGCAGTGCTGATAGCATAGCCCTTATGCCCCCTGCGTCCCCTGCCGATCGCGAGATCTACACCGTCAGCCAGCTCAACACCGAGGCACGGATTCTGCTCGAATCCGGTTTCGGCACCATCTGGGTGGAAGGCGAACTCTCCAACGTGGCGCGCCCCTCGTCCGGCCACATCTACTTCACTCTCAAGGATGCCGGGGCGCAGGTGCGCTGTGCTATGTTTCGCCGGCGCGGCTATCGCCTGAGCTTCCAGCCCGAAGAGGGGATGCAGGTGCTGGTGCGCGCGCGGGTCAGCGTCTATCAGGCGCGCGGCGACTATCAGCTCATCGTCGAGCACCTGGAGGAGGCGGGAGATGGCGCGCTGCGCCGCGCCTTCGAGGAATTGAAGCAGCGGCTCGCGGCCGAGGGTCTGTTTGACGGTGACCACAAGCAGCAGCCGCCCACGCTGCCAAAGCGGGTGGGCGTCATCACCTCTCCTACCGGCGCCGCGATACACGATATTCTCACCACGCTGGCACGACGCTTCCCCGCGCTGCCTGTCATTGTCTACCCGGTGCCGGTACAGGGCCCAGGCGCAGCGGAGAAGATCGCCCGCGCCATCGCACTGGCCGACGCGCGGCAGGAGTGCGACGTACTGATCGTCGCACGCGGCGGCGGCTCGCTCGAAGATCTGATGGCCTTCAACGATGAGGTGGTGGCACGCGCCATCTACGCTTGCGGGATCCCGGTGGTCGTGGGCGTGGGTCACGAGGTCGATATCACCATTGCCAACTTCGTGGCCGATCAGCGCGCACCAACGCCAACAGCGGCTGCGGAACTGGTTTCGCCCCATCGCGATGAGTGGCTGGAGCTACTCGGCCGTTTCGAGCAGCGGCTGGTCCGGCAGATCGCCGTCCACCTGGCAAATGATACGCAGACGCTGACCTGGTTGAATGGCCGCCTCAACAAGGCCCACCCGGGCCGTCGTCTGCAAGAACGTGCACAGCGGCTCGACGAATCAGAGCAAAGATTGCGCTTGGCATGGCGAGCGACGCTGCGCGAACATCAGGCGTCTGTTCAACACGCGAGCGCGCGTCTGCAGCGTCACGATCCAAGTGAACGGATCCGTGCACTTGCCGCGCAACAGACCCAACTCGCGCAACGCCTGACCAACAGTTGGCGCAGAATACTCGCCGATAGGACCCAGCACCTGCAAAGCCTGGGACGGGAACTGCATGCCGTGAGTCCGCTGGCAACACTCGACCGCGGTTACGCCATTGTCCAAACCACGGGGGATATCACCGTGGTTCGCACCTGGAGCCAGGTTGAAATCGGCGACCGAGTCACCGCGCGCTTAGGCAAAGGCAGGCTTGGATGTCGGATTGAAGAGCGCAGCGAGGATTAAGGAACGGTATCTGACGGCATCTGTTTTACCGCAACACCTCCAGAGTACAGCAGTGCAAAATATGCGTGTACCGTGTGAGCATAGCAGCCAGAATACCGGGTTCGATTGGACCAGACCGGCATGAGATCCGTTACATGTTGGGGTAGTTGGGCCCGCCGCCGCCTTCGGGTGATACCCAGGTAATGTTCTGCGTCGGATCCTTGATATCGCAGGTCTTGCAGTGCACACAGTTCTGCGCGTTGATCTGCAGGCGCGGATTGCTGCCGTCGTCATCGCGCACGATCTCGTAGACGCCGGCGGGGCAGTAGCGCTGCTCGGGCGCATCGTACTGCGCTAGATTGATGGTGATCGGCACCGACGCGTCCTTGAGCTGCAGGTGCACTGGCTGATCCTCCTCGTGATTGGTGTTGGAGATGAACACCGAGGAGAGTTTGTCGAAACTGAGTTTGCCGTCGGGCTTCGGGTAATCGATCGTCGCACACTCGGCCACGGGCTTCAGTTGCGCGTGATCGGCCACGTCATCTTTCAAGGTAAAGGGCAGCTTGCCGCCGAACCAGTTCTGATCGATGTAGTTGAAAGCGCCGCCCAGATACGGCCCCCACTTGTGCAAGGCTGGCCCGAAATTACGGCTGCGGTAGAGCTCATCGCAGGCCCAACTCGCCTTGAACTGATCGGTGTAGGCGGTCAACTCCGTGCCGCCCGTGTCACCCGCCTGCACCGCATTCGCTATCACCTCGGCGGCCACCATGGCGGATTTCATCGCGGTGTGAGTACCTTTGATCTTGGCAAAATTGAGCGTTCCCGCATCGCAACCGATCAATAACCCGCCGGGGAAGGTCATCTTGGGCAGCGCGTAAAAACCGCCTTTGGTAATTGCGCGCGCGCCGTAAGCGAGGCGCTTGCCACCCTCAAGGTGCTGCCTGATCACCGGATGATGTTTGAGACGCTGAAATTCGTCGAACGGACTCAGGTGCGGGTTGGCATAGTTGAGGTCGGCGATCAGGCCCACCACGACCTGGTTGTCCTCCAGATGATAGAGGAAGAAGCCGCCGGAGCTGCCACTTTCACTCAGTGGCCAACCGGCGCCATGGACCACCAGACCGGGCCGGTGCTTCTCCGCGTTGACTTCCCACAACTCCTTGAGCCCGATGCCGTAGTGCTGCGCGGTGGCGTTGGCGTCGAGTCGGTAACGCGCCATAAGTTGCTTGCCCAGATGTCCACGACACCCTTCGGCGAACAGCGTGTACTTGGCGTGCAGTTCCATTCCCGGTTCATAACCCTCCTTGGGTTCGCCATCGGCGCCGACACCCATGTCGCCGGTCGCCACCCCTTTGACGCTGCCCTCGTCATTGAAGAGGATCTCGGCCGCGGCAAAGCCGGGGAAGATCTCCACGCCCAGACCCTCGGCCTGCTCGCCCAGCCAGCGGCAGAGATTGCCCAGGCTGATGATGTAGTTGCCGTGGTTGTGCATGGTCTTGGGCACAAAGGCATTGGGGAACTTGACACCCGATTCGGGGCCGCGGAGCAGATAGACCTGATCGGCTGTGACAGTCGTCTTGAGTGGCGCGCCCTGCGCCTTCCAGTCAGGGAGGAGCTCATCCAGGGCGCGCGATTCGATCACCGCGCCGGAGAGTATATGGGCACCCACTTCGGAACCCTTCTCCAGGATGCAGACATTGAGCTCGGCGTTGAGTTGTTTGAGGCGTATCGCTGCCGACAGGCCCGCAGGACCCGCCCCGACAATCACCACATCAAACTCCATCGCTTCTCGTTCCATACTTCCTCCCCGCGCTTTCATTCTGGATCTCGGTCAGCCGAGCGCAGATCATACCAAATTGCTGGATTCCCAACTTTCCAGGAGATCAGCTGCCGCTGAACCGTATCGCAGGCTCCAACCATCGAACCCTCGACGACGCTTTATCCACAGGCAAGCAGAGGCGTGCACCCGATCAATCCAGAAAGAGATCTTGAAATAACTCCCCCTGGGGATCGACCGCATACGATGCGATATCCGTGACGCCTGCTTCAGTCAACACTTCGTCGTCAATGAAGAAATTACCCGTGCATTCACGGCTCTTGCGCGTCAGGATGGCGTAGGCTGCGTCAGCCACAATCTCGGGCTTGCGGCAATTCTCGGGCTTGACCATATCCCCGAGCATGGCGATGGCCGCGGTGTAGATCGCGGTGCGCGGCCATAGCGCATTGACCGCCACGCCCTGCTTGCGAAACTCCTCCGACATACCCAGCACGCACATGCTCATACCGTACTTGGCCATGGTGTAGGCCGTGTGGTGCTTGAACCACTTAGGTTTCATGGAGAGCGGCGGCGACAGCATGAGAATATGCGGATTCTCCGCCTTGAGCAGATGCGGCAGGCAGGCCTGCGAACTGGCGAATGTGCCGCGTGCATTGACCTGGTTCATCAGATCGTAGCGCTTCATCGGGGTTTCCAGGGTGCCGGTGAGGCTGATGGCGCTGGCGTTGTTGACGAGGATATCGATGCCGCCAAACCGATCAACCGTCTTCTGCACCGCGGCGGCGATCTGCTCCTCGTCGCGGATATCGGTTTGTACGGCGAGTGCCTTGCCGCCGGCCGCCTCGATCTCCTCGGCTGCGGTAAAGATCGTGCCCGGCAGTTTGGGATGCGGCTCCGTGGTCTTCGCCGCGATCACAATGTTGGCCCCGTCCTGCGCCGCACGCAGCGCGATCGCCAGGCCTATGCCACGCGTGGCACCGGTAATGAAAATGGTTTTACCCTGCAAAGAACCCATTGTGCCTCTCCTTGTTTCCGCACCACTTTTAGGAAACACACCGGCGCGGAGTTTGAATTGTGCGAAATGGTGGTGGCGTGATTACCGTCCCGTAAACTCGGCTTTTCGTTTGTCGCAGAAGGCGATGACACCCTCGGTAAAATCATTGCTCAATGCACATTCGGAAAAGCTCTCCATCTCCGCATCGAGCTGCGTCGCCATATCGTTGTTCCACGAGGCGTTGAGCAACGCCTTGGTCCTGCCGTACGCAAAAGTGGGACCTGATGCAAAATGCTGCGCCAGTTTCTGCACGGTCGCGTCCAGCAGAGCGGCCGGTACCGCGCGGTTGATCAAACCGATCGCCTCGGCTTTGGCCGCATCGAACCGCTCACCCAACAGCGCCAGCTCCATCGCACGTTTCATGCCCACCATACGCGGCAGCGCATAGGTACTTCCGCCGTCGGGACTGGCACCGATATGACAATAGGCCAACGTGAACCTGGCACTATCGGCTGCGATGGCCAGATCGCAGGCCGCCAACAGGCTCACACCAAATCCCGCAGCGGCACCCTGGATTCGCGCGACCACCGGCTTCGGCATGGTACGCAAGTGGGTAATGGCGGTGTGGACTTCGTCGATGATCGCCCTGATCTCTTCCCGGCGCGTGGCTTCGCTGCCCTGCAAACCAGCGCGAAAATACTCGATGTCACCGCCAGCCTGAAAGTTATCACCGGCCCCTGTCACTACGACGCAGCGCACCTCCGGGTTTTCGGCGAGTGCGCGTGTCGCAATGGCGAGCTCGCGCGCCATTTCCGCATCGAGCGCGTTCAGTCTGTCGGGGCGATTCAGCAGCAGTGTTGCCACGCCATCGACAATCGACGTTTGTACGGTTTTGCTCATCACCCTCTCCTCCTCGTTGTTCTTGGGTTGCGCTGCGCTAGTAGCTTGCTGACTCACACTCGACCCATTGTGTCACCTCGGGCGGAAACGCGGGTGAGTCCTGCCGATAGTCCATACGCTCCAACAGTTTTTCGGTCGGTACCGAACCGCCGCGCCCGCGAAACAGGCCACGCACTGTTGCCACCGAATGAACACCCTTGCTGCTTTCGATACGTTGTTCCATGTAGAACCACTTTTCGTCCCAGCACAACAGGCGTGTTTTCATCGTGAAGCGTTGAAACGGATCCAACGAACGGCGGAAGCGTATGTTGATGTTGCCAACGACCGGCAACCAACGTTCCTGCATCACGGTTCCCAACATCCCCGCACGAATCAGCAGATCGGTGCGTCCCAGATCCATCATGCTGAGGTAACGCGCGTTGGTCATATGCCGGTTGATATCGAGATCGGTCGGCCATACCCGGAAGTTCACCTCCGAGGTATCGAGCACACCGATACGCGGCTTCAGCAGCGCGCGAAACAGTACCCGTAAAAACCGAAAGATCAAGTTCATTAGGAATCTAAGTCTTCTAACGCCAAGTCGCTAAGACGCAAAGATTGCCAAAAAAGCTGCATTCACCAACACTCCCCTTCGCGTCCTTTGCGCCTTAGCGTCTTGGCGTTAAAAGATCCCTATTCAAAACGCCTCGTCGTTAAAGGCCATCATCGATTTTCCACCCGCGAGGATCGCCCCAAAGAGTCCGCCGCCCTGCGGCAAGAGGCGCTGCATATAGAAACGTGCGGTATCGATCTTGGCCTGATAGAACTGACTTTCGCCGCCGTCCACCTTAGCCAGGGCGATCTCGGCCATGCGTGTCCACAGGTAAGCCAGCGTCGTCAGTGCAAACAGCCGCTGATAGTCCACCGATGCGGCACCCGCTTCATTGGGATCGCGCATTCCCTTTTCGGCGATGAAGGCGGTCGCCTTCTGCAGCCGTCCAAACACCTTGGCCAACGGGCCGATGAACTCGGCGAGGGCTTCATCATCCTTATGCGCCTCGATGTAGTCGGCGACCGGGTGGAAGAAACGGCGCAGATAGCGTCCCATATGGGCGGGCAGTTTGCGACCCACCAGATCGAGCGCCTGAATACCGTTGGTACCTTCGTAAATCTGCGTGATACGCGCATCGCGCACGTACTGTTCCATCCCATTTTCGCGGATGTAGCCGTGGCCGCCGTAGACCTGCACACCCAGATTGGCGCACTCGAAGCCCATGTCGGTGCCAAAGGACTTCAACACGGGTATAAGAAGCGCCACCAGATCTTCCGCGGCCTGCACCTCGTCAGCGTTCTCCGAGCGCTGATAGACGTCAATTTCACTGGCCAGCCAGCCAGCCAGGGCACGCGCACCCTCAACATAGGCGCGTTGGGTGAGCAGCATGCGCCGCACGTCGGGATGAACGAAGAGCGGGTCGGCCGCTTTCTCCGGAAACTGCGCCCCCTTCAGGGCACGGCCCTGGATGCGCTCGCGCGCATATTCGACAGCCCCCTGATAAGCGCTTTCACCGAGGCCGATACCCTGAATTCCGACGTCGAGCCGCGCGGTGTTCATCATGGTGAACATGGCGCGCATGCCTTTGTGTGGCTGCCCCAACAGCCAGCCGGTCGCATCGTCAAAATTCATCACGCAGGTCGATGAGGCCTTGATACCCATCTTGTGTTCGATGGAACCGCACACCACCCCGTTGCGCCCGCCCACATCGCCGTTGGCGTCGGGCAGAAACTTGGGCACCAGAAAAAGACTGATACCTTTTATCCCGGCTGGCGCATCGGGAAGGCGCGCCAGTACCAGGTGCACGATGTTCTCGGTGAGATCATGCTCACCGGCGGAGATGAAGATCTTGGTGCCGGTGATCCTGTAGCTGCCATCGCTCTGCGGGACCGCCTTGGTGCGCACCAGACCGAGATCGGTGCCGCACTGAGGCTCGGTAAGGCACATGGTACCGCTCCACGTTCCATCGGTGAGTTTGGGCAGATAGAGATTCTTCAGTTCCTCGCTGCCGTGTGCCTTGATGGCGTTGTAGGCGCCGTGCGAGAGACCGGGATACATACCGAATGAGAGATTGGTGGAACAGATCATCTCCTCGACCATCACGTTGACGGTATTGGGCAGACCCTGGCCACCGTACTCGGTGTCACAGGCAATGGCGGTCCAACCGCCTGCGACGAACTGCTGATAGGCCTCTTTGAACCCGGCCGGCGTGCGCACCTCGCCATTCTCGAAATGGCAGCCCTCCTCATCGCCGCTGCGATTCAGCGGGAACAGCACCTCGGCACACAACTTGCCGGCCTCTTCCAGCACGGCATTGACGAGATCACCATCAAACTCCTCGCAACCGGGCAACGCCTGCAGGCGCGCCGGGTCGAGCAGTTCATGATAAACGAACTGCAGATCACGTAAGGGTGGGTTGTATACGGCCATGGTTAAGCATCCTTAGTTTCGTAGCGGCTTGCCGGTGGTCAGCATGTGTTCCATGCGCGCCAGCGTATCCGGGTGCCTGAGCAGGCGCATGAAGTGCCTGCGCTCCAGAGCCAACAGGTCATCTTCAGTGAGGGATTCGGTCACATCGGTGTCGCCACCGCTGAGGCAGTCGGCCAACGCTGCAGAAACCACCACATCGTGCCGCGTTGCCTTGCCCAGTTTGACGAAACCATCCACCGCCATCTCCATAGCGGTTTTCGCCGTCGGGCCGGGCAGGCTGATCTCGACCGGCTCCGGTGGCGTGTAGTCCGCAGCCAGCGCCAGGGCGCGGGCCTTGGCGTCGACCAGCAGCCGATCACGATTCATGGTGATACCGTCGTCGTGGCGCAGAAACAGGTAGTCCTTGGCCTCCGCCGCGCTCTTGGCGACGCTGGCGACGCTGATGGTCTCGAAAACCTTGATGACCGGCGGCATGGGACCACCCGGACGACGCTTGTTGGTCACCCAGCGGGTCAGCATCTCCTTGCAACCACCCCAACCCGGAATCACACCCACACCCACTTCGACCAGTCCCATGTAGGTCTCGGCGTGTGCCTGTACCGCATCGCAATGCAGCAGGATCTCGCAACCGCCCCCTAACGCCATGCCGGTAGGCGCACCGACGACGGGGAAGGGCGCGTACTTGAGCGCCTTGTAGGCATCCTGCCCCTCCTTCACCATAGCTTCCGTTTCGGCCCACATGGCCAGGTTGGCCGCGTAGAGCACCAAGCCGAGATTGGCACCCACCGAGAAGTTGCTGCCCTCGTTGTGGATCACCAACGCCTTGTAGCCTTTGGCGGGAATCAGTTCGATGGCGGTACGGATCATGGCGAGAATCTGCGGATCCAGCGAGTTCATCTTGGAGGTGAATTCCAGACACACCACACCGTCGCCGATATCCCACAGGCTGGCAGATCCGTTCTTCGCCAGCGGCTCGCTGCGACGCTTGATATCCGCGAGCAAGGTAACACCTTCGGCACGCGGCACATCGCGGTAATCACCGGTCAACGTGAGGTACTGCAGGACGCCGTTGTTGACTCTATAAAACGATTTATCGCCCGCCACCTCGAGTATCGCGGGCACGACGTGACCATCCGTGCGCAGACGATCGGCGAACCAGGCGCCGCCCAGTTGATCGATCAACTCGAAAGGACCGTATTTCCAGGCGTAGCCAAGGCGCATCGCCTCGTCAACGGCATGGATATCGTCGTTGATCTCTGGCACCAGACCGGCCGCATAACCCAGCACCTTGGAGAGTACCTGCCAGGCGTATCGACCACCCAGGTCGGCGTGTTCGACCAGTGCGCGCAAGCCACCTTTGGCCGCATCGACACTATCGAGGCGTGGCTTTTCCGCGACCCGATACTCGCCACTTTGCAGATCGATCGCTTCCTTGACCTTCTGGCCACCGGCTTTGTTGATGCGATAGAAGCCACCCTTGCCTTTACGACCGGTGTAACCGTCGGCGATCATGCGCTCAATGAGCTTGGGGATCTCGGCAACCGTGTGAAAGGGATCACTGGGCGGCAGCGTCGATTTCATGCTGGTCATCAGGTGCGGCATGAGATCGATACCCACCAGATCGGAGAGCCCGAAGACGCCCGTCTTGGGAATACCTACCGGCCTGCTCAGCACGGCATCGGCCTCTTCCACTGTCACACCCATGCGCATCGCTTCGAGAATCGCGGTCTGGATCCAATAGATACCAATGCGATTGGCGATGAAGCCGGGGGTGTCCTTGCAGTCGACCACGCCCTTGCCCAGGCGGCGATCGCAGAAATCACGCACCGTTGGCACTGCGTCCGCGCGGGTTTTGGCACCGCGGACGATCTCCAGCAGGCGCATGTAGCGCGGCGGATTAAAGAAGTGTGTAATCAGAAAATTCTCGGCGAACGGCCCAGATAACCCCTCCACCAGATGGTCCAGCGGGATGGTGGAGGTGTTGGAGGAGACCAATGCATCGGGCTTGCGCACCGCGTCGATCTTCTTGTAGAGCGCCTGTTTGATATCGAGCCGCTCAATGACCGCTTCGATGATCCAGTCGCAGTCGGCAAGCAGTTCCATGTGATCGTCGATATTACCGGTGGTGACCAGCTTGGCGTTCTTTTTGTGCATGAACGCCGCCGGTTCGGTCTTCAGCATCTTCTGCACCGCGGACTCAGCGATCACATTACGGTTATCCGCCCCCTCGGGGACGATGTCGAGCAGTACCACCGGTACCCCGGCGTTGGCGACGTGAGCCGCAATACCGGCCCCCATGACGCCGGCGCCGATGACGGCAACCTTGTTGATTTCCATGTCCGAGTTCCCCTTAAACGGCTTCGAGGATGGTGGCGATACCCTGGCCGCCGCCGATGCACTGCGTAGCGAGGGCAAACTGCTTGCCCTCGCGTTTTAGTAGCGCAGCCGCCTTGCCCGTGATACGCGCGCCGGTGGCGCCCAAGGGATGACCCAAGGCAATGGCGCCGCCGTCGAGATTAATCTTGGCGATATCGAGTTCCAGATCACGGATACAGGCGATGGACTGGCTGGCGAAGGCCTCGTTGAGTTCGATGATGTCGAGATCGGCTGCCTTCAATCCGGCGCGTTCCAGCGCTTTACGGGTCGCCACTACCGGACCGATACCCATGATCTCGGGCGCGCAGCCGGCAACCGCGATACTCTTGATACGCGCCAGCGGTTTCAGGCCGTTGGCCTTGGCGTACTCTTCGCTGCACACCAGCGTGGCGCTGGCACCATCGGTCAATGGTGACGAGGTGCCTGCGGTCACCGTGCCCTTCTCGTCAAAAGCGGGCTTGAGATCGGCCAGCCCTTCCGGGGTGGTCTCGGGGCGAATGCACCCATCCTGATCCACGACACCGTTGCCGGTATCGATGGCGATGATCTCGTCGCTGAGGCGACCACCGGCACGTGCCGCTCCGGCCTTTTGATGACTGGCAGCAGCAAACTCATCCTGCTCCGTGCGGGAGAGGTTGTATTTCTTCGCGACATTTTCTGCCGTCTCACCCATTCCCATATAGGCGGCGGGCATCGCCTCGTAGAGGGCGGGATTGGGCAGAGGATTGAAGCCCATCATCGGCACCCGGGTCATGGACTCGATCCCGGCGCAGATGAAAGCCTCGCCAGCATTCATCTGGATAGCGCCGGCTGCCATGTGAATCGACTGCATGGAGGAGCCGCAGAAACGATTGACCGTGACACCCGCCACCGACAGTGGCAAGCCGACGATAAATCCGATCAGTCGCGCAACATTCAGTCCCTGCTCGCCTTCGGGAAAAGCGCAGCCGAGAATCAGATCCTCAATATCTGCCGTCTTCACGCCGCTTTTGGCAATCAACCCCTTGATGACCTGGGCGGCCAGATCGTCAGGTCGAACCTTTACCAGTTCACCCTTGCGGGCAAAGGTGAAGGGGGAACGTACATATTCAGCGATCACAACGTTTTTCATTGCCACTCTCCGCAAACTCCTTATGGTGTCAATCGATCGAAGGGCATCACCCCTCCACTGTCTCCGTCCGCTCGCGCATCTCGATGGTGGTGAGACACTCCTGGCGGATCTCCTGCAATTCCTGAAGGGCTGTTTCCAGATCCTCGCGCTGTTGCTCCAGCTCGGAGATTCGCCGATCGATCTTCTGGGTGAGCAAACGCAGCTGCTTCCCCTGCAGGGGATCGGCATCGTAGAGATCCAGATACTCACGGATATCCGCCAGCGAAAACCCCAGCCGCTTACCACGCAGAATCAGCTGCATCCGGGCTCTTTCACGATGGGTATAAACCCGCGTAGTGCCCGCGCGCCGTGGTTTGATCAACGCCTTGGTCTCGTAGAAGCGAATGGTACGCGGGGTAATTCCCAGCTCGTCTGCTAGCTCGGTTACGGTGTAGAAATCAGGGGTGCTGGGCTCCATGCGACGTAATATAGACTTTGTTAACCTTTACGTCAACCTTATTACTTATACGTCATTAGCCGCATAGAAAAGTAAACACCAATTGATATTTCAATGTGTTACAGGAATCGATAGCTGCCAAGCCCAGCTCCGGCTGGTTCAGCCAGGTAGTCGCCTTCCCCTAAACGCTCACCCCGCAGCGCGCCTTGCGCAACTCTCCCCGCCGCTTGTCAAGTTCCGGTTCCCAGATGCTGGGTTGCCTAGAGCCGGTGCGATGCTGCTTCACCAGCCCCTTGATATGTTCAATGCGCCCGACGAGCCAACGGCACTTGGCGCTGAGTCCCCTCAGGGTTTCCGGACTCAGTTTCCCGTCGCGGGAGCGCGAATTTCTTTTTGACTTTCTCACAACCGTCGGTGGGTTACTGGCCGGTTTCGGTGGTGATTGAATCAGCGTAGGCTGAAGTGAGGCCCGTGGAACGCGTTTTAATTGCTGCGCGTCGCTCGGTGCACAATCCCCCATATACAACCGACCGGCGGCATCGCGCCACTGGTACACGAACCCATCGGGTATGCAGCGCTCGATACGCTGGACCAGCGGTTCGGCGACCGAGGCTGACGGCATCAGTTGTATGACCAGAAACCAGAGGGGAAGCAAAGGCATCGTGACTCCTTTCACATCAATCGGCCTTCCTGGCCAGTCGTGGGTTTATCGTTTCTTGACGTGCTGCATCATACGCTTGCGCTGTTTGATCTGACGCGGCGTCAATACGTTCTTCTTGCCCTTGAAGGGATTATCACCGGATTTGAAATCCACTGCCAGCGGTGTACCGGTGATACGCAATGCAGCGCGAAAGGTGTTGACAAGATAACGCCGATAAACCTCGGGCACCTGCTCGGTCTGATTGCCGTGGATGATGATGCGCGGTGGATTCTTGCCGCCCTGATGTGCGTAACGCAGCTTGATTCGACGCCCGTGAACCATGGGTGGCTGATGTTGCATGACCGCCTGTTCGAGTATGCGCGTCAGCTCGGGAGTCTTCATCTCCAGCATGGCCGAGCGATAAGCGTGCTTGACCGAACGGAACAGCGTGCCGATGCTGGTTCCGTGCAGCGCGGAGATGAAGTGCGTATCGACAAATTCGAGGAATCCCAGCTTGCGTTCAGCCTCGCGACGCACGCGATCGCGCTGCTCGCCGCTCAGGTTGTCCCACTTATTGATGCCGACCACCAGCGCGCGGCCGCTCTCGAGGATCAACCCAAGGAGCGAGGCATCCTGATCGGTGACACCCTCGCGCGCATCGAGCACTGCGATCACGACATTGGACTGGTCTATCGCCTGCAGCGTCTTGATGACGCTGAACTTCTCCACCGCCTCGACCACCTTGCCGCGCCGTCGCACGCCGGCGGTATCGATCAGCACATAGGGAGTACCGTCACGTTCGAAGGGGATGGCGATGGCATCGCGTGTGGTACCGGGCTGGTCAAAGGTAACCACCCGCTCCTCCCCCAGCAGACGGTTGACCAGTGTCGATTTGCCGACATTGGGTCGGCCCACCACCGCCACCCGTATCCCCTGCGCCGATTCGGTGTCCGCCGCGGTGGAATCATCGACCGGAAAAAGCGTCAGCGCCCGCTCCATCAACGCCTCGACGCCGCGTCCGTGGCTGGCGGAGATGGGAAACGGCTCACCGAGACCGAGGGCGTGAAATTCCGCGCTCAGAATATCGGCATCCTCGCGGTCCACTTTATTGACCACCAAAAAGGTCTGCTTGCCCTCGGTGCGCAGAAACTGCGCGATGAGTTCATCACCGGCGGTCAGTCCGCCACGCGCGTCAACGATAAAGAAGGTGACGTCGGACTCGCGGATCGCCTGACGGCTCTGTTCCGCCATGGCCGCATCGATCCCCGCCTCCTCGCCGCTCAGGCCACCGGTGTCGACCGCGATGAAGCGCCGCTCGCCGATGCGGCCGATACCGTACTGACGATCACGCGTCAGTCCCGGCTGATCGGCCACCAGCGCATCGCGACTGCGGGTGAGTCGGTTGAACAGCGTGGATTTGCCGACATTGGGACGGCCCACGAGGGCGATGACGGGTTGCATGGTCGACTTTGAAAAACCCAGGCGAAAACGGCGACTATTGTACCTGAGTTGGCGTCTTACCCCACACGCGCGAGCAGCCGGTCATGCCATCGCCCCAGCAGCCATTGCGCCCCGAGGGCGCCGCACAGCGCCATAAACATATCCCACTGGGTATCCCAGACATCGCCCTGGAGGGCGAGAAATTCCTCGGCCGAGCCACCCAACAGCGCGGCGGCCCACCACTCGATAAGCTCGTAGAACGCGCTGATCGCCAACGCAGTACAAGTGACCAAAAAGAAGAGCATCTTCCCAGCCGCGAGGGGAGTGCAACGCAGCAGAATTTCGCGCGCCGCCATGGCGGGAATGAAACCCTGCGCCACGTGCCCCAGCCGATCGTAGTTGTTACGCGACAGCTCCAGCCAATCCTGCACCCAGAAGCCGAGCGGTACTCGCGCGTACGTGTAATGGCCGCCCAGGATCAGGATCAATGCATGAACGAAGATCAGGGTGTAGAGCAGGCGGGTCAGGGAAAAACGCTCACGGGTAAGCCAAAGAACCGGGATTACGAGCAGCACGGGCGCCACTTCCAACCACCAGGTGAGCCGGTCGTAAGGCTTCATTCCCGACACCATCAGCGCCACCAGTGTCAGCGAGAGCAGCCCGATTTCGTAGCGCCACGCACGAGATTCAACGGACAACGTCGTTCTCCCTCGCCTGCAGATACTCACGCAGCGCCACAGCATTGTTGAGCTGTTGCTCGCGCGATGCATAGAGCAGTGTCACCGTTCCCGCGGCGCAGTGCTGCAGCAGTTCACGCACCGCGGCCTCCTGCATGCTCAGTTCCTGCGCATCGCGCGCTCGAAATTCATCCCACCTGGCCGGATCGTGTTGGTACCTATGCCGCAGCGCATCACTCGGCGTGCTTGCACGCCGCCACAGATCGATGGCTGCGCGAGCCTTCGATAGGCCGCGTGACCATAAGCGATCCACCAGCACGCGAAAGCCTTTCTCCCCCGCAGGCGGGTCGTAGGCGCGTGTGACGGCGATTGCCGTCATGACTCCTCTAACGCGGCCAACACCGCTTCGAGATCGACGATGCGCATGGCGCTGATCGCGCACTCCCAGCGCCCCTCGTGACAGAGGCCACTTAGACCCGCGTTCTCGTAACCTTCCAGTGCCGCAGCGATGCACGCTTCGCGCACCGCCTCCGCCAACCGCTTGCTGCGCTCTGCAAGAGCTTCTGTCATCGCCGACTCCTTTGCGACAAAACAAACCGATCCAACCCCGGTATCTGATCGGGGCGGGAGACGTTCATGGCCAAATCGCGCAACACACCATCGCTGATGCTGTAGATGACGCCGTGCACCGCTAGCTCCTGCCCCCGCTCCCAGGCATCCTGCACGACGGTCGTAATGCAGACATTGGCAACTTGCTGCATCACGTTGAGTTCGCAGAGCCGATCGATGCGGACCGTTTCGTCCAGCCCATCGATCTCCTCCGCATGATTCAGATAGAGCCGCCTGATCGTGCGCAACCAATTGTCGATCAATCCGAGCTTGGGATTTTCGTAGGCGGCACGAACACCGCCGCAACCGTAGTGTCCGCAGACAATGATGTGTTTGACCTTCAGCACTTCGACGGCGTATTGCACAACTGAAAGACAATTGAGATCGGTCTGGATCACCAGGTTGGCCACGTTGCGGTGTACGAAGAGTTCACCGGGCAGCATTCCCACGATTTCATTGGCCGGTACTCGACTGTCCGAACAACCGATCCATAGATACTGCGGCGATTGCTGTTTGGCGAGTTCCTCGAAAAAGTGGGGATCTTCGGCCGTAATTCGCTCCGCCCACTCCCGATTCCGCTGGAAAAGATCACTCAGGTCGTTCATGTCTTTCAGTCGATCTCCGAGAACAGCGTTGCCCAATCCTGCTCCTGGGTCGCATCGCGCTCTTTGAGCTCAATGCCAATTTGGAACTTGCGGCACAGCTCATCGGCGCTGCACCAGCGCACTTCGCCGCTCAAATAAAACCGGCCGCGCCGCCCTTTGATCTCCACCCACATATCCAGAACACACCCGGGTGGCGCTTCGCGGTCGATTTCGATCTGTAAACCACTGCTGGAAACATCCACCGATGAGCAGTAGATGGTTTTACCACGCAGTGCGGGCACCTGATCGGATTCGATGATCTGGATGAACAACCTCTCCTTTTGCATCAACCGCCGATGCCGGCGGCGTTCGCGTCGTTTTCTCATCTCTCTGTGTCCACGTCCGGGGAGAGCTGCGTTTCCGGCACTGGAGCAGGGGTCATGGCCCGAACCGCTTCGGCCACACGCTCACGCAGACGCTGTTCGACCGCATCGATCATGCCATTGACCCGCTCATGATGTTCGAGATTTCGCGCCAATCGCAAGTGCTCCTGCGTCGCCGGCCAATCCTGCAACTGCAAGGAGACCTCGGCCAACAGGCACTGGATCAGGCTGCGGTCATTTTCGGTCTGGATATCGCCGGCCGCTGCCAGCAGCAGTTGTTCGCGGGCGTCGGGAAAGCGGCATGTCGCCATCAGCGCCACGCCCCGCATCCAGTGGTAATAAGCGCGCTTGTGCGTCGCCAGCAATCGTGGCCAAAGTGTATGACGCAGCGCGCCGCGCAGCGCATCCTGATCGCCGCGTTTGAAGGCGGCGAAAGCCGCGCTCACTCCACCATCGCGTGCGTACTCCCAAAGCAGCCACAGGCCGAGCGCCGCGGCACCCCAGCCCCACGCGTTATCCGCGGCCGCAAGCAAACCGCCGGCCACCAGACCGGCAAGCGCCAGCAGCAGGCGCAGGAGCGGGGAGTTCATGAGGCCAACGGAAGTATGAACATTGAAACGAGGTTATCAGCCACCCCTGGGGCAGACAACCGACATAGCGCATCGGCTCAATTTCCGCCAATACGCAGGCACACGGGCCAGCGTACCAGGCGCCGCTGCGCGGGATCACCCCACGCCTCAAGCAGCGTATCGCGAATCACATCCTGCGGCTCCTCCCCCCGTGCCTTGCGATAGCGTTGTGCCGCCGACCAGGAATCGAGGTAGCCCAGCACGGAGGGCAGATCGAGTTCAGCCTCCATCGCAATCGATGGTACCGGCCACTCTTCGAAAGGAAACACGATCGAACGATACCCTTCCTCCACCAGTCTGCGCTGCGGCGGCCAGTACGGGCCAACGACCGCCTGGTAGTAGTGATCTATCACCGCATCGATCTGCGGCTTGATCTTCATCAGTTCGTAACACCACACGGCCATCACTCCGCCGGCGCGCAGTATGCTCTTTGCCGCAGCAAAAAAACGCGGCGTGTCGAACCAATGCAATGCCTGGGCGACCGTAATCAGATCGCAACTGGCCGCTGCCAGTGGTGGGCGTTCCGCAGCGGCAACCAGATAAGTGACCCGCGCATGCCGTTCAGCATTAGCAATCTGCTGTGTACTGGGATCGCTGGCGATCACGCTTGCGAAATGCCGGGTCAGGGCCAGCGCAGCCTGCCCGCTGCCGGTGCCGCAATCCCACGCCCGCTCGTGGCACCGAACATGGGTGGCAAGATAGTCGAACAGCGCCTGTGGGTAACGGGGTCGAAATCGTGCGTAGACACCCGCATGATCCGAAAAGTGATCGCTGTAGGCACTCAACGTTATTCAGGTCTCGCGGTACGGCGCCAAACCAGGATACGGTTATTCACCGGCATGACGTAGTCGCCCGTGGGCGCCAGGCCCGATTCCAGCGCCAGGCGATTGAGATCATCCACGTCGCGCACCCCCATCCCGGGATCCCGCGCCCTGAGTGATGCATCGAAGCGGGTGTTGCTCTCGCTTATGTGCACGCCGCCGTAGCGAAACGGCCCGTACAGGCAGAACAGACCGCCGCTACGCAGCATCCCGGCCACGCCTCGAAACATCGCCTCCACCTGCGGCCAGTGCAGGATGTGCGCCGTATTGGCGCTGTAGGCGGCATCGACCACCAGATCGGGCCAGGGTTGCTGCAGGACGTCGAGGGCGATGGGCGCGGGAGTATTGGCCAGCGCCGCCTCCTCCAGCCAGGCACCGATACCGGGAAGTCTCTCCGGAAGTTCGCTCGTCTGCCACTGAATATGAGGTAGCTGGCCGGCGAAGTGAACCGCATGCTGCCCCGTGCCGCTCGCGATCTCGAAGACCGTCGCTGGCACGGTCAACAGCTCACGCAACACCGCCAGGATCGGGGCCTTGTTCTGATCGGCGGATTCGCAGAAGGGTTTCATGTGGGCAAGCTTAGGCGCTGAGCGAAGCGCCGGCAATCGGTCGTGATAGAGTACGCGCCATGACCGATCCCAATCTTCACGACTACGCCACCCTGGATCCCGATACCGTGCTCAATGCGGTCGAGAGCCTGGGTTTGCGCAGCGACGCGCGGCTTCTGGCCCTGAACAGCTACGAGAACCGGGTCTATCAGGTAGGCATCGAAGATGGATCGCCGGTAGTCGCCAAGTTCTACCGTCCGCAGCGCTGGAGTGACGAGGCGATCCGTGAAGAGCACCGGTTCACGCAGGCTCTGGCAGAAGCCGAGCTGCCCGTGGTCACCCCTATTTGCGACGCCCAGGGCGAAACACTGCACCACTACGATCGTTTCCGCTTCAGCGTCTATCCGCGCTGCGGTGGTTATTGGCCCGAGCTCGACAGCGAGGAGAAGTACCAGCGCATCGGCCGGCTGCTGGGGCGCATGCACGCGCTGGGCGCGGCGCGGCGTTTCGAACACCGCCCCACGCTGACCATTGCCGAGTTCGGCGACGAAAGCGGTCGTTATCTGCTGGAGAACGGCTTTATTCCGCCCGAGCTCGAGCCCGCCTACCGCACCCTGCACGACGATCTGCTGGCGCGCATTCGCGCGGGCTTCGAGCGCGCCGGGAAACTCCGCCTGTTGCGCCTGCATGGAGACTTTCATCGCGGCAACATTCTGTGGAGCGATGCGGCGATCCATCTGGTGGATTTTGACGACTGTCGCATGGGGCCGGCCGTGCAGGATCTGTGGATGCTGCTGGAGGGAGATCGGGCATCGATGACGCTGCAACTCGACTGGCTGCTGGAGGGCTACAACGCCTTCCACACCTTCGCCACCCGGGAACTGAATCTGATCGAACCGCTGCGCACCCTGCGCATGCTGCACTACTCGGCATGGCTGGCGCGGCGCTGGGACGACCCCGCCTTCCCCCACCACTTCCCCTGGTTCAACACCAACCGCTATTGGCAGGAACAGATCCTCGCGCTCCGGGAACAGGCGGCACTGATGGACGAACCGCCGCTGGAGCTCTACTGAGGCGGTTCCTCGGTCACAGGTAACGGGATCCGGCCAAGCAGCAGGACATCGCCTTTGTAGACATATCGGATGCTCTCCTGGGCGGGAAATCCCAGCGCAGCAACCTGATCGGCGAGCCGTTCATTGATCAGCAGCCAGCTGCCCGGGGCGGGTGGAGATTCACCCGGCAGCGGCTGCAGAAACCCGCTCGTGCTGTAGTACCAGACCGCCCACGGAACCCCGCTGGCCAGCACCACGTCTTCAGGGCCCACCGTGTTGCGAAGCTGACTGGCAATCAGCGGCGCATTGAGTTCCGCGGCAACACGCTGCACCTTGTCCGGCAGAATGAGATTGAAATAGAGCGCCCTTCCCACCAGGTTTATCGCGCAAAAGAGAACCAGTAACCTGAGCATGGGCCGCAGGTTTTCAGAACGCCACAACCACCAAAGCGAACCCGCCCCGGCAAGGACGATTCCCAGCGTCAGCAGCGTTGGCAACAAGGCGGAGCGCTTGGCGTCGACCCACGGCAGCACCATCGAAACCAGCAGCGCCAGCACCAGCACTGCGCCAATTCCCAGACCGGACCAGTGAATCGCACGCAGATAGCGCCGGCCCCAACGACCCACCTTTTCCTGCTCGTGGAACAAGACCTCAAACACCATCGCCGCCATCAGCAGCACAAAGGGAAACATCGGCAGAAAGTAGCGCACCGACACGTCGCCGCGGAACCAGTAGACGGGCAGATTGACCACGACCCCGATGAGGCAAAAAAGGAACAACTCTCCGAACCGTTCGCTGGCACCCCGCCAGACGGCGGGCGCCGCCAACAACGGCAGCAGCAACGAGAACGGCAGCATCGACGCCAGAAGTTCCAGCGGATAGAGCACGATGTGCAGCACGATCCCGCCCCAGCCCTGCGCGGTCAATCCGCGCTCCAGCACTTCGCGCTGCAGGGTATTCCATAATGTTTCCCAGCCGGTCTGCAGCGCCACACCGACCAACCATCCGCCGACGAGTAATGCGGCGACGCCAATGCCGATGAAGTGCCCCCGCTGCAGCAGCATGCGCCACTGGCCCCGCCAGAGCAGAAACGGTGCCACAGCAAGATAGAAGAAGACCGGCGCCGGTTCGCGCTTGGCCAGGTAAGCCAATGCGACCAGCACCAGAGGCAACAGCCACAGCCGCACCCCCGCGGCACCGCGCCGATAGAGCAGAAACCAGCTCCACAACGAAGCGGCCACCAGCAACGCGAAAAGCGTCTCGATCTCGGCCAGCCGTCCCTTGACCAGAAACTCCGGCGCCAGGATCAACGCCGCAGCCAGAAAGGCCAGCGACCAGGGCCGCAACCAGTGCCGCGCCCCCCAAACCATCACCACCGCCAATAACGCGACGCTGATCACCGCCGGCAATCGCGCCGACCACTCATCGAGCTCACCCGTGACGGTCGCGGTCAGGGCAATCAGCCAGTTGAACAGCGGCGGTTTGGCGGTGTAGATCTCCCCCCCGAGTCGCGGCACCCAATAGTCGCCCGTCTCCAGCATGGTGCGGGCGATGAGCGCACGGCGGGGTTCTTCGAGCAGCAGGTCGAGCAGACCCAACCACGGCAGGTAAGTGAGTGCCCAAACCAAGGCTGCCCCAATGCAGCACAGCAGCGCGTAACCGGCTCGCGTTTGTTTTACGGTGTGTGACGCTGAATCATCAGTCAGAGGCATGATTATCGGAATCGACCGAGCGTGGCGAACCGTGGGTGACAACGGAACAGCGGCAGGTTACTGAACCCCCTCAGGCGTGTAAAGGCGGCTTCGCCTCACGAACTGGCCTCCTTCGCGCACGGGTGATAGAGTGCTGCCGATTCCGCATTTGAACTGTCAGCATCTGTGTTCACTCCGCGCCTCCGACAGATACTCGGTATTCTGCTGTTTCTCGCCTTCCTTGCATTCGTGGAATGGTATCTCGGTTGGCTGCGATTATTGCGTCCCTGGAACACGATGCCACCGCTCCAACTTAGTCTGGCCCTTACCTTGATTTTGTTCAGTTACTGGTTGCGGGCGGTACGCCTGTACCGGTACTTTCACCCCGCACTGGAGGACGGATTTCTACTCTGCTGGCGGCTCATGCTGCAACACAATCTGTTCAACAACCTGCTCCCCATGCGCAGCGGTGAACTGTCCTTCCCTATTCTCATGTCACGCTACTTCAGCGTCGAGATGACCCGTTCGATACCAGCGCTACTGTGGTTTCGGTTTCTGGATCTGCACACCCTCGGGTTGCTGGCTCTGCCGACCATAATCTGGCCTCTGCTGGGACCCACAGCCACCATCGGTACCAGCATCTTGTGGATTGCACTTCCCTGGCTGTTCTTTCGCTGGGGTCTACGCATCGAATGGTGGCTTTCTCAGCACACTCAGCAACGATTACCGGGATTGGCCTCGCGTCTGTTGTCAGGCCTGCCGAGAGACAATCGTACCTTTGCCGAGACTTGGTGGTGGACTTTGGTCAACTGGATAGTAAAGCTGGGTGTCTTTGCCTGGGTGCTCCAGCACTTTATTGACGTGGATCTGTCAATCGCATTGCTCGGCGCTATTGGCGGTGAAGTGACCAGCGTATTGCCTATTCACGGTGTGGCGGGGCTGGGTACCTACGAAGCGGGTATAATGGCTGCGCTGCTGCCCTGGGGTTTGGAACCGAAGGCAACCCTGGAGGCGGCTGTCAATCTACATCTGTTTCTACTGGCCGCCAGTCTTGGCGGCGGCATGGTCACGTGGTTGCTGCCCTACCGACCACATAACTCAACCTCCGATATAACACCTTGACGGGAAGCGATCATGGCGGCAGTGAAAACCGCAAATCGGGTCAGTGAACAGCGTCTCTCGCTGATCGTCCCGATGTACAACGAACAAGATAACGCCGTGCTGCTCACCGAAGAGATTCACGCAGCGCTGGCTGATTACCAACATCCATGGGAACTGATCTATGTGGATGATGGCAGCAGCGATGCCACGGTGGCGCGCTTGCACGAGATGCAGGAACGCTTCGGCGAGCACGTACGCGTCGTGGAGCTGCAGCGCAATTTCGGGCAGACCGCCGCCATGCAGGCGGGTATCGATCTGGCGCGCGGCGAGGTGGTGGTCACCATGGACGGCGATCTGCAGAACGATCCCGCCGACATCCCGCGACTGGTGGAGCGATTGCTCGCCGAGGATCTGGATCTACTCACTGGCTGGCGCCAGAAACGCAAAGATAACCTGTGGCTGCGCAAAATCCCTTCCAAGGTTGCCAATTGGCTGATCGGGCGCATCACCGGCGTCGAACTGCACGACTATGGATGCAGCCTCAAGGTCTACCGTCTCGCGGTGATCCGCAATATCCGCCTCTACGGCGAGATGCATCGCTTCATCCCGGCCTGGGTCGCGGCCAACACCAGCCCGGCGCGGATCAAGGAGGCGGTCGTCAACCATCGCCCCCGCAGCTTCGGCGAGTCCAAGTACGGATTATCGCGGGTCTACCGGGTAATCCTTGACCTGCTCACCGTCTACTTCTTCATGCGTTTCATGTCTCGACCGGGCCACTTTTTCGGTCGCATCGGCCTCGGTGTTGGCGCCCTGGGCGGCATAGTTCTCGTTTACCTTGCCGGGGTGAAAATCTTCCTCGGCGAGGACATCGGTACCCGGCCGCTGCTGCTGGCAGGTGTATTGCTGGTGCTGGTCTCCATACAACTGCTGACCACCGGAATACTGGGTGAGATGATGGCGCGCACCTATTTCGAGTCTTCGGGTGCGCGACCCTATGTGATCCGCAATGCCGTCGAACAGGCCGATCCCGATGAGCGGACGACGTGGCGGCGACCGGAGAAAAACCGCCGCACGCACCGTAATGGTGCCGATTCAGCTGCGTAGGGAAAGACCGCGTCCGATGGCGTAATAGCGAAAGCCGCGCTCAGCCAACCGCTTGGGATCGTAGAGATTACGCCCGTCGAAAATCGTGGGTGTCTTGAGTTGCTCGCGAATGAAATCGAAATCGGGGCTGCGAAAGGCGAGCCACTCGGTGGCAATCACCAGGGCATCGGCCCCGCGCAAGGCATCCTCTGGTGTCTTGCACAGCACCAGGTCATCGCGTTGGCCGTAGATTCGCTCCACCTCCTTCATTGCGACCGGATCGTGAGCTTGAACCCGGGCACCCGCCCGCCACAGCGCCTCCATCAAATCGCGACTCGAGGCCTCGCGCATATCATCGGTGTTGGGTTTGAAAGCCAGCCCCCACAGGGCAAAGGTGCGCCCGGTTAGATTCTCGCCGAACTCGCGGGTGATCTTGCTGAACAGCACCTGTTTCTGTCGGTCGTTGACATCGTCCACTGCTTCCAGCAATTCCGGTGCATAGCCGATCTGCGCGGCGGTGCGTATCAACGCCTTGACATCCTTCGGGAAACAGGAGCCACCGTAACCGCAACCCGGATAGATAAAGTGGTAGCCGATGCGCGGGTCGGAACCAATCCCGATGCGCACCTGCTCGACGTCGGCACCGACATGCTCGGCGATATTGGCCAGTTCGTTCATGAAACTGATCTTGGTGGCCAGCATCGCATTCGCGGCGTACTTGGTAAGCTCGGCGGAGCGCACATCCATCACCAACAGACGGTCGTGATTGCGATTGAACGGTGCATAGAGTTCCTGCATCAATTTTTTGCTTTCAGCGCTCTCGGTGCCTACCACGATGCGATCGGGTTTCATGAAATCGTCGATCGCGGCGCCTTCCTTCAAGAATTCCGGATTGGAAACCACGTCGAACGCGAACTCCGCGTTGCGTTCTCCGAGCACCCGCGCCACTGTCTCGCGCACCCGATCGGCGGTACCTACCGGTACCGTGGATTTGTTCACCAGCACACGATGGCCGTCCATGTGGCGGGCGACACCCGCGGCGACTGCCAGCACGTATTGCAGGTCGGCGGATCCGTCTTCGTCAGGAGGGGTGCCCACCGCGATGAACTGAAGCGTACTGTGGGCGGCGGCCGCGGCGGGATCAGTGGTAAAAGTCAGGCGGCCAGCGGCGATGCTGTCGCGTACGATGTTGTCCAACCCGGGTTCATGTATCGGGACCACGCCGTTGCGCAATCCTTCGACACGTTCGGGAATCACATCCACGCACAACACATGATTGCCGACATGAGCGAGACAGGCCCCCGTGACCAGGCCCACATACCCGCATCCGTATACCGTTACTTTCATGCCACTGCTTCCTTCCGCTTGAATACTGCCACAAAGGGATCTCCCCGATCCCGTCGCAAATCGCCGCCCATTCTAACCCACTCCACGTTCCCGCTCACGGCGGAGTGCGATGCCGCGCATCCGCGGGATGCATTCCGCGTCAGGGATGGAACAGCCGCATGAGGACGATTCCTGCTAGACTCTTGCCCGATCCGTTTCCCTACCACCAACGCCCTGTCGCAGCGCTCCCCGCATGAACGAAAACGATCGCACCGAAGAGCCCAAGAGCAAATCCCAGGTCAAGCGCGAGATGCTGGCCGTGCAGAAACTGGGTGAAGAGCTGGTTGGGTTGAGCAGCTCGGAACTGGCGCGCATCGCCCTGCCCGAGGATCTGCGCGAGGCCATCGACCTAGCCCGTCGCCTGCCCCAACGTGGTGCCCATAAGCGTCAGCTGCAATACATCGGACGCCTGATGCGCGGCGTCGACTGCGAACCGATTCAACAGGATCTCGATCGACTGCGCAATCGCGATGCCGCCCAGACAGCCCAACTCCATCGCATCGAGCGCTGGCGCGACCGCCTGCTCGACGAAGGCGACTCCGCGCTCGAGGTGCTCTTTGTGCATCATCCGCTACTCGACCGCCAGCATTTGCGCCAGTTGTTGCGCAACGCACACAAAGAGCAGACGGCCGGAAAGGCGCCGCGCGCGGCACGCGAGATATTCCGCTATCTGCGCGATCACCTTGATAGTGACGAGTCGTCAGCCGAGTAGCCCCGAGGCGCGAGCTCTGCGCAATCAGATCGGGGCGCAGCGAATCCTGCGGTGATCGAGGCTGGGAAAATGACTGCGCATACTGGCAAGACGTTGCAGATCCACCTCGCCCGCGACCACACCTGAACCCCGGGGCAGCCGGTCCAGAACCACACCCCAGGGGTCGACGATCATGCTGTCACCATGGGTTTCACGACCGTTGACATGATAACCGCCCTGGGCGGCGGCGGCCACGTAACAGAGATTTTCGATGGCGCGTGCCCGCACCAAAGACTCCCAATGAGCCCGACCGGTAATGGCCGTAAAGGCGGCGGGAAGCACCATCACATCCACCCCCTGATCCATCAGAGCGCGATACAGCTCCGGGAAACGCAAGTCGTAGCAGATCGTCAGTCCCAGGCGACCGAAAGGGCTGTCGATCGCCACCAGCTGGTCGCCGGGTTCGATGGTTTCGGATTCGGTGTAGTTTTCGTTGCTGTCGAGGACATGCACATCGAAGAGATGGATCTTGTCGTAACGCGCGACCTGCCGGCCCCGGTCATCAAACACCAGGCATGCCGCCCGCACCCTGGCCGGATCGTCGCAAAGCATGGGCACCGTGCCGCCCACCACCCATATGCCGTGCCGGTCCGCCTGTTTGGCGAGGAACTCCTGCATCGGTCCCGATCCGGGAGGTTCGCGCAATTCCACCTTGTCGGTTTCGGCAAGGCCCATGAGCCCGAAGTTCTCGGGCAGCACCACCAGGCCCGCTCCGGCATCGGCAGCCTGCGAGATCAGGCGCGCGGCCTCCAGGAGATTGGCGTTGACGTTGGGTCCCGACGCCATCTGCACAGCAGCTATGGTATTAACGTTTGATCCCTTCATTGCGCAGGCGCCACCCGTAAATCCAACGCGTCATGCTGCCCACTCCCGGCCAGAACCACGATGCGCCGCGAGGGAACCCCCAGAGCGATCAACCAGGAGCGCAGCTCCTGCACCCAGATCACCCCCTCCTCACCGCCCGGGTAGCGAACGATGATGTTCGAGCGCGGCTGGCGTGTGTAATCACCTATTGCCGCCTTCAGCGCAGGCAGTTCGCGCAACGACTCTCCGCTGCGCGGGCGCGACCACTCCTCGGCACTCAGCAGATAACCGCCGTCAGCCAATGACAGTGTCGAAAACAGCAACAGACTGAGCAGCACGCACGATTTCATCGACATGGAGAATACCACCTCCGTCGTCATTGCAGCACGCGGCCCGACAACTTTACCGTTGCGCATCAGCCTGATCAGCAGCGCCCGGCGGTGTGAGTTTCTCCAGCTGGGGGTCGTCCCAACTTCCGGTGACCCGATATCGGAAGCCGGAACTCTCGTCGATCTTTTTGCCGAACATTTTCTGGAAGAAGAGCATCACCGCCCCCACTGCGGGACCGCCTGCCGCCCACCCGGCCAGCGGCAGCCCACCGGTCACATTGGGTATCACCGTCACCAGCTGATCGTAATCGCGTTGCGCGAGACCCGTGCGTCCAATGATCTCGATGCTGGCCGCAGGGCCTTCCACTCGCAAATTGTCGCTGTAGGCATCACCGCTGTTGATACGGAAATCGCCCTTGATCTCATCGAAGCTGAAACCTTTGAGGAAAAAGTCGCGGAAATCAAAGATCAGTCGCCGCGGCAACGCCTGGAAGCTGAGCAGCCCAAAGATCCTTCCGGCACCGGGATCGATGTCCACCAGACGCCCGCCGTTGATGATCAACGCTATTCGCCCGGTCATGCCCTGCATATCGGGGTTTCCCGGCGGGCCCGGCCAGGTCAGCTGCGCCTCGGCAATGGTACGCCCGTTTTTCACGCCCTCGGCATAATCCAAAGCCTTCAACAATCGGCCCAGACTGGCACTCTCCAGACGCATATTGATCGCACTGCGACTGGCGCGCGCATCGCCCATCCACTCGCCCGATGCATCGAACTGCAGATTCTCACCCTGCACCAGGAATCGCGCGATGCGCATTCCACCCTTCACCCGTGTCGTGCGTAGCGCCAGCTTCCCGAGCGCCTCACCGTTCAACTGCAACTCCGTAACGGTGATATCGATGGAAGATGTGCGCTGCGGATCGGGCCACACGCCGTCCTCTTCCGGAGCGGCTAGTGGATCGCGTGCGAGTTGCAGATGATCGAATCGCAGCAATACCGGGTTGTCGCCGGCGCGAACCGGCACCCGCAGATGACCTTTGGCCCCTGCCCCGTTGACCGACCCCTCCCAATAGTCGTTGTCCTTCACCACGGCCAGGCGGATATCGCGAATCTGCTGCCTGGCGACCAGCAGCGTGCCAATGCGCAGCACGATGCGCCGCAACGCTCCGCCACTCAGATTCCACTCCCTACCCCAGCCGCCCAGCGCCGCACGCCACTCGGCAATGGCCAGCTGCTCGACATCCCCCGCCACCGTGAGCCCCGCTTCGCCCGGTAGACGCGCCCGCGCACCGCCGAGGCGCACCTCACCCCGCTCCAGGGCCCAACCTTTGGCATGGTTCAGCAGACGCAGCCTGGCATCAATTCGATCGTTGTAACGCACTGCCACATCAGTGCGTGAACCGGGCGCCAGTTCGATGCTGATCGAGAGCGGTCTCTCTTCCGATGGGGTCTTACCCGCTGGCTGCGGCAGGTCGATTGCCAGGCCCTGGAGAGTGGAGTTCACGTCAAATTCACTTGCGCCGCCCGTGTTGCGGGGCAGTCGCCAGATCGCTTCCCAGCGAGCCTGCCCCGACAGACGCTTACCCAACGCCGGATGCTGGAGCAGAGCCGCCAGTTCGGCGCCCTGGGCGCGGCCCCGCGCCTTGACGGTCCCGGCCGGCCGTTTAGCACGGAATTTCCCCAGCGGCGCCGCGATCTCGATTTGCGCCTCACCGCCCAATATCCGCCCCTGCAGCCCATCGCTTGTCAGCAGCGCTTCGGTAAAACGCAGCCGTCCGCGCAATCCCTCGACCGCCGACGGCAGCGCATCCGATAACAGTCGCGCACCCTTCAGTTCCGCCGTCCCGACGACCGCGGGCTGGGTTCCCTTGCGCAATGGGATGTTGAGACCGAGGTCGAGCGACACCGCGCCCCCGGCCTTGATTCCCGCCAGGTGTTCGCGAAATCCCTCGGACAATGGCGACTCACGCAAAAACCGAATCCCGCTGGCCACGGGGAATTCAATCTTGCCGTCAACCGTGAGCGCAGGATTGCGTTTCAGGTTGGGAATCTCGGCACTGGCCTGCACAATCTTCGCCCCAAGAGTTTCGCCCTGGTGTGCATCTATGCGCATCGCCGCCTCTTCAAACTCTACGGCGGCACCGATCCCTTCGATCCGCGGCCAACCGGCTTGATAATCGAGCACAGCCCCTTGCGCATCAAAACGAACATGAAACCGACCCTCCTGCGCGACAAAGGGAAACCGCTTTACCACTCCGCGGTAAACCAAATCGCCGCGCGGCACTCTGCCAGCCACGATGCCCCTGTCAAGCCACGCCACCGTGTTCTTCGGCATGATGCCGGCAGGCAGATAGGTGGAGGTGTGCGATCCGTCGGCATCGAAAAACGCCGCGCGCAAATCGAGAAACGTGCCCCCCTCGGGTTGCCACTCGATATCCATTGCCGCACGCGCCTTGACCACGGGATCGCTCAGGGCCGCCCGGCGCACCGCCACACCCCACCCCTCACCCACGCGCGACCACTCCAGCGCCGCATTGACGACTTCAGCGCCAAAGGGGGTACGAAACAGCCGGGGCGCATCGACACGCAGGTTGTTGGCCTCGATCTGCGCACGCCCACTCGTCTCATCGGCGATCACGCGTGCTGACAGCCCCTGAATGCCAGGCACCTTGTTCCAGGGTTGGAAACCGAGCTCATCGAAATCCGCCCAAAAGCGGAATCGCGGTTGCTCGTCAAGTTCAGCCTGCAGCTGAGCAGCCGTCACGGCCCCGGAAGGAGCGAGTTGCGTGATAAGCTCGCGCCACCGTTCCGGTATCGCAGGCGCTGCACCCAGCAACGGTGTGAGATCCTCAATGCGCAGATAGTCCCACTGCGCAGTTATCGAAGCAGAGCTTTCAGCCTGTGCCGCTCGATAGCCGACTTGAAAACCACCGACCGGCCAATGCCTCCCGGCCCGGGCGACACCCACATTGCTGCCCCGTAAATCCCACCCCGCGTCGCGGCGCCGCCAAACGAAATCAGCCTTTAATTCATCGATCTGGTAGCGTGCTTCGGTCGTGGATTGGGCAACCAGTCCGACGATTCCCAAACGCCCGAGCAGTGTTTCAATACGGCCCTGGCGCAGTTCGCCCCACAGCTCGAGGTTGCCGGTACCGGCGGCAAACTCGGGAGCGATTTTTCTGAGCTGCGGAGTCAGCGCGGTCATCTGCACACCGTCGAGTCGTACATGCAACCGTGCATCCCAAGCGTCCGGTGATGCGACCAGATTGCGGGCATCCAGAGAGAGCGTCAGACGGTGACCCAGCGACTCCGGCAACTGCAACCGGCCGGCCAGCTGATGATGATCGCCCGCGTTACGCAGCTCCAGATTGATATCACTGAGCTCCAGGGTCGCCGGGTCGCGACGCCGATCGATCAGAGTCAGATCGGCCTTCTCCAGCAACAGATGCTGACGTGAGAACAGCCACGCAACCCCGGCCGCCCTGTTGCCGCCATCTCCCCCTTCGCCGATGCCCAAACCTTGCAACTGCACCCTGCCATCGCTCATCCGCTCCAGTGTGACGCGGGTGCCGATGACGCGAATGGCCGAAGGCTGAAGCCGCAGTTCGCGCAGAGCGGTGAACAGATCGACCCCGATGTGCACCTCATCGAAACGCAACAACACCGGTCCGTCGACGCTATCGCTCAAACGCACATCGAAAAGCGCCAGTTCCGGCCCCCAGCGATGCCAGCGCGCGCTGATATGCCCCACCTCCACGGGATGGCCCAGCGCCTGCGAGGCCCAGGTGGCCAGATCCTCGCGAAAATTCTCCGCCAGGGGCAGCAACAGACGGGTCACGGTAAGCAGCACAGCGGTGACCACAACCATGACGGCGGTGGTCAGCCACAGGGTACGCAGCACTCTCGCCGTCCGTGCCATCGCATCCCTAGACTGAATCGTGGTGGGGAGAAGCAGGCGCTGTCACATCAACACCACATCGAAGTGTTCCTGTGTATACGAGGATTCGACCTGAAACTTGATGGGCTTGCCGATGAAGGCCTCGAGTTCGGCGAGGCTGGTCGACTCCTCATCCAACATCAGATCGACCACCTCTTGGCCGGCCAGCACCAGGAATTTCTTGGCATCGAACTGGCGTGCCTCACGCAGAATTTCACGGAACACCTCGTAGCAGACGGTTTCGGCGGTCTTCAGTGAGCCGCGCCCGCTGCACGCCGAACAGGGTTCGCAGAGCACATGCTCGAGACTCTCGCGGGTCCTTTTGCGCGTCATCTCCACCAACCCCAGCGCTGACACCTCGCTGATGTGGCTGCGTGCGTGATCTTTGGCGAGACTCTTCTCCAACGCCTGCAGCACCTGCAGTTTGTGATCCTCCTCCTGCATGTCGATGAAGTCGATAATGATGATCCCGCCCAGATTTCGCAGCCGCAGTTGACGTGCGATCGCCTGTGCCGCCTCCAGGTTGGTTTTGAAGATCGTCTCCTCGAGATTGCGATGCCCGACGTAACCGCCGGTATTGATGTCGATGGTCGTCATCGCCTCGGTTTGATCGATAATCAAATAGCCGCCGGATTTGAGTTGTACCTTGCGTTCCAACGCCCTGTGGATTTCATCCTCGATGGCGTAGAGATCGAAAATCGGTCTCTCGCCCGGATAGTACTCAATGCATTCGTGCATCTCGGGCACATACTTTTCGACAAATTTCTGAACCTGCTCGTAGGTGGTGCGCGAATCGATGCGCACCTTCTCCACGTCGACGCCCAACAGATCGCGCAGCGTGCGCAGCGCCAGCGGCAGGTCCTCGTGAACCACGTTGCCGCTGGGGATCGAGGGCGCGCGCTCGCTGATGCTGCGCCACAGCTTTTCCAGAAAGTGCATATCGGCCTCCAGGTCCGCGGCGGTCGCCCCCTCGGCAGCCGTACGTACAATGAACGAACCATTGCCGTTTTGCGCCACGAAACCCGCGACAACCTCCTTCAGCCGATTGCGTTCGGTTTCATCCTCTATTTTTTGCGATACGCCGATATTGCTGCCCCCCGGCATGAATACCAGAAAGCGTGACGGTATCGAGATTTGCGTGGTCAGGCGTGCGCCCTTGGTGCCGAGAGGATCCTTGACCACCTGCACCAGCACCTCCTGACCGTCGCGAACCATCTCGGTAATCGATTCCATCCTTGGGTTCGCAGACAGTGCATCCCTGCACGACCTCTCCGTGTGCCGTTCGATACCGTCCGCTTCCTCGGGAGTCGTGATATCCGAGGCGTGCAGAAACGCAGCGCGCGACAGACCGATATCCACGAAGGCCGCCTGCATACCGGGCAACACCCGGGATACGCGGCCCTTATAGATATTGCCCACCAGACCGCGCTTGGCAGCGCGTTCGATGTAGACCTCCTGGAGCACCCCGTTTTCAACGACCGCGACCCGCGTCTCGCGCGGAGTAACGTTGATGAGTATCTCTTCACTCATACGAATTCCTTGAACTCGATGGCCCCCGCAACTCGCGAGCAGGGGTAAGTTATTCTTATCGCGGTGCGCGCTATTCTAGCGAATCAACGCCGCACGGGTGGCGTATTCACCTACTTGAGGTAGACGCCCGCTGCACTCAGCAGTTCACTAGTTTCATAAAGCGGCAAGCCGACGATGCCGCTGTAGCTGCCTGTTATCCTGGTGATGAACACCGCCGCCCGGCCCTGAATCGCATAAGCCCCGGCTTTGTCCCGGGGTTCGCCGCTGGCCCAATAGGCCGCGCACTCCTCGTTCGTCAAACTGCGAAAACTCACTTCGCTTACGCTGATTCTCACCTGCTCACCGTGATCCCAACAAAGCGCCACTCCGGTGAGCACGCGATGCGTGCGGGCAGACAACAGCCTGAGCATCACCAGGCCCTCCTCTTTATCGGCAGGTTTGCCCAGAATGCGATCCCCGAGCACGACAGCGGTGTCCGCGCCGAGCACCGGGCGTGTAGCACCCTTGCCAGCCTGTTGCCATCCGGAGCGGGCCTTCTCCAGGGCCAGGCGCACGACGTAATCTTCAGCCGGTTCATGTGGCGACAATGGAGTTTCATCGACAGCGATCCGCAGAATCTCGTGGGGTACGCCGATCTGGCGCAGCAGTTCGCTGCGCCGGGGTGATTGTGAGGCCAGATAGATCGACACGGTGGCGGACATGACCCCCATGTTAACCCGGATCAGAGCTCGGGCAATGCGCGCCGTCGCACCCCGGGAACTCCGCAGGGCTCACGCGCGATGGTAGGGGTGATGATTCAGCAGACTCCACGCCCGATAGAGCTGTTCGGCAACAATAACGCGCACCAGCGGGTGCGGCAGCGTCAGCCGCGACAGCGACCAGCTCTCTTCGGCGCGTTCGCGGCAGGCTGCGGCCAGACCGTCGGCACCGCCAACCAGCAACGCAACATCGCGGCCGTCGGCCAGCCACCGCTCCAGTCGCCCGGCACATTGTCGCGTATCCCACTCGCGGCCACGCTCGTCCAGAATGACGACATGCGCATTGGCCGGGATCACCGCCAGTTGGCGCTCGCCTTCGGCGGCAATGCGCCGTTCGACGAGAGAGTTCTTGGTCGCCTTCCCGGCAGGGACCTCGATCAGACGTAATGCGCAGGAAGGGGGCAGACGGCGTGCGTACTCTTCGTAAGCACTGTTGACCCAATCATCCATGCGCGTGCCGACGGCGATCAGGTGAATACGCATGCCGGTGAAACTTCGACCTTATCCCGGATCGGCCTGTTCAGAGGCAGGCGGCGCCGTCCACAGCTTTTCCAGCTGATAGAAATCGCGCACCCGCGGCAGCATCACATGCACGATGACATTTCCCAGATCCACCAGCACCCATTCACCGGTATCCTGGCCCTCGACGCCCAACGGCTGCTCGCCGGCCGCTTTGGCCATCTGCACCACGTTGTCGGAAAGTGATTTGACATGACGGTCCGAGTTGCCGCTGGCGATCACCATGGTATCGGTGAAGCTGGTGCGGTCGTGCACATCCAGCACCTTGAGATCGACCGCCTTGAGGTCCTCGAGGGCGTCGACGACCAGGTCACGAAGTTCTGCTGTTTGCATGTCTTGGGTCTGTTTCTCTCAATTCAGTGAAGGTAGAGTCGATGATCGTGGATATACCTGGCCACCGGGGCGGGCAGGAGGAAATCGATCGAGCGGCCTGCCTGCACCGCTGCACGTATCGCCGAGGCAGAGATCTCCAAGGGCGTGACCGCCTGATACCAGATGCAACCAGCCGGGCGTTCCGCCAACGTTGCCTGATCGTCGATCTGGCGGTCTGCCAGCTCGGTGGACGCAGCCGCCGGTAGCGCAGCTTCCCACCCGGGGCGGTGCATCACCACCAGATGAGCCAGCTCGATGAGGCGTTGCCACTCGTGCCACGCGGTGATTCCCGCCAGGGCATCCGCGCCGATCACCAGGCACAATGGTCGTTTCCCCATCTCGGCACGGAGCTCGATCAGGGTATCCACGGTGTACGAGGGTCCGGCGCGCCGCAGTTCGCGCTCATCGCAACGAAGCTGCAACTGCCCCTGCAACGCCAGCCGCACCATTGCCGCCCGCTGCTCGGAGCTGGCATGGGGCTGCTCTCGATGCGGCGGTTGACGGCAGGGGACGAAACGCAGCTCATCCAGGCACAACGCTTCCCGCACCTCAAGTCCGGTACGCAGATGCCCGAAGTGGATGGGATCGAAGGTGCCGCCGAGGATACCGAGCATGGAATGCGTCAAAGTGAAGCGCCATGGGGAAAGGGACGTGGCGGGGGCAATTGCCCGCACCTGCATTGCACACCCATTGCCCTTTTCTCTCTTGCCGTTGCGCTACTCACGTATCTGCCCGTCACCGAGGACGATGTACTTCTGTGAGGTCAGCCCCTCCAGTCCGACCGGTCCGCGGGCGTGGATCTTGTCGGTACTGATGCCGATCTCGGCACCCAACCCGTACTCGAAACCATCGGCAAAGCGGGTCGAGGCATTGACCATCACCGAGCTGGAATCGACTTCGCGCAGAAAGCGCTGGGCGCGCCGATAGTCAGTGGTGACGATGCTCTCGGTGTGGCCGGAACTGTGCCTGGCGATATGCGCCATGGCGGCATCGATATCTTCCACCACCCGAATCGCCAAAACCGGGGCAAGATACTCGGTATCCCAATCTTTTTCGATTGCCGGCCTGACGTCGGGGAGAATCGCCCGCGTCGCCTCGCAGCCGCGCAACTCCACCCCTTTTTCGCCATAGACGGTGGCCAGCTCGGGCAGAACCCGGTCGGCGATGGCGCGTGCCACCAGCAGGGTTTCCATGGCGTTGCACACACCGTAACGATGGGTCTTGGCATTGTCGGCAATCTTCACCGCCATCGCGGGATCGGCACGATCGTCGATATAGACATGACAGATGCCATCGAGGTGTTTGATCACCGGTACGCGCGCTTCATTGGCGATACGCTCGATCAAACCCTTGCCGCCCCGCGGCACGATAACGTCCACATACTTCTGCATGCGTATCAACTCACCGACCGCAGCGCGATCGGTGGTTTCGACCACCTGGATCACATCGGCAGGCAGTCCCGCCTGCGCGAGCCCCGCGTGAAGGCAGGCGGCAATCGCCTGGTTGGAGTGCAGCGCCTCCGAACCGCCGCGCAGTATCGCCGCGTTGCCCGCCTTCAGGCACAGCGCGGCCGCATCGGCGGTGACGTTGGGGCGCGACTCGTAGATGATGCCGATCACGCCCAGCGGTACGCGCATGCGGCCCACCTGGATACCCGAAGGGCGGTAGCTGAGATGGCTGATTTCGCCTACCGGATCGGGCAGCGTGGCAATTTCACGCAGTCCATCAGCCATGGCGGCAATACGATCGGCCGTCAGCGTCAGGCGATCGAGCAACGCGGCATCCAAGCCGCTGGCCTTGCCGGCCTCCAGATCCCTGGCATTCTCGGCCATCAGGCGCGGCTGTTCCTGTTCCAAACGCAGGGCAATCGCCATCAGCGCGGCGTTTTTGACCCTGGTCTCGGCACGGGCGATCGTACGCGCTGCGCTACGCGCCCTTACACCGACCTGTTGCATGTACTGCTCGACATTCATTGTTACCTGCTCAACTACCTTTGCTTGATGAGGGAGTCGCCAACAGTCCGACCATTGCCTGGGCCGGGATACCGCTCATGGCCACCACCAGGGTCTCCAACTCATCCCAGGGTCGTCCCGCAGCCACGCCCTTGATCACTCGATCGATATGCGCGCACTGCAGCAGGAGCCGCTGCCAATGCCCCACATCTCCACGCCGCAGCGCGGCGCCCACCAGCCGTTTACGGCTCTCCCACACCTTTTGTGCCGCCATGGCGTGGGCAGGTGTCCCGCCCTGGCTCACATCATACGCCATGCTCGCCAGGGCCCGCACCTCACGGGTCAGCGCCCACAGCACGAGGACGGGTTCGATACCTTCGCTGCGTAAACCGTGCAACACCCGGCAACAGCGTGCCGTATCTCCCTGCAGCGCGGCATCCGCCAGTTTGTAGACATCGAACCGCGCGCTATCGGCAACCGCCTGTGCAACCGCCTGAGTATCGATGCGACCGCTGCCATGAAGAAGATGCAGGCGTTCGATCTCCTGCGCGGCCGCGAGCAGGTTGCCTTCGACGCGATCGGCAATCATGGCAATCGCCTCGCTATCTGCTGTCAATCCGCGACGGCGCATGCGCTGCTCAATCCAATCGGGGAGCTGTTGCAGGGAAATGGGCCAGATGGTCGCCACCACGCCGGCACGATCCAGCGCGCTGACCCAGCGGCTGTTCTGTGTCGCCTTATCCATACGCCCGGTGACAATCAGGAGGATGGTGTCCGGCGGCGGGTTATCCGCGTAGGTCTCCAGTACCTTGGCGCCCGCCGCGCCCGGTTTCGGTTCCGGCAGGCGCAGTTCCAGCAGACGCTGTTCGGCAAACAACGACAGGCTGTCGGCGGTCTGTCGTAGACTCGCCCAATCGAACGACCCGCCGGCATCGAGCACCTCGCGAGTCACATGGCCAGCCGCGCGCGCCCGCTCACGCACTCCGTCGGCGGCCTCGCCAACCAGCAACGGTTCGTCGCCGGCGATCAGGTAGATGGGGCCGAGGGACTGGCGGAGCTGTTGCGGGAGCTGGTCGGCTTTGATACGCATGGCAACCCGGTTAACTGCCCTGAGCCTGGAGTCGGCGCAACAACAGGATGACCGCCTCACGGCGCATCTCGCGCTTGAGCAACGCTTCTTCCTCGCCCTTGCCGAGCACCTGAGTCTCGCTGAAGCGGAAATCGCGCACCAGGTTTACTGATTGCGGGGCGACCCGCTCTTTGCCGTCGTGGTCAGTCAAAGCGAAGCGTATCGTGTAGTTGAGCTCATACTCCTGCACTTTGCCAGTTACGCTGTTGACCGACAGGACGCGCCGATCATCGTGCACGCCGAGGATCTTGAGGATCGAGGCGCCGGCCTGCGGGGCGCCCACCAACCGAACCCCGGCCGCCTTCAGGGCCTGGCGCAGCTCAACCAGCAGATCCCCGGGAACCTGCTCCCCGGCGATATAGGTGGTTTGCAATGCCGCGGGCAATTCGACTGATCCGCGCAACTTGAAACCGCAGCCACCGCTCAGTGCCAGAACGATGACCAGTGGTACGGTGCAATAGAGCTTGAATCGTGAGCCAAGAGGCGAAGGCGCAAAGACCGCCAAGAAACAGTTGTTTTGCAGTCTCAAAGTATTCCCTTTGCGTCCTTGGCGCCTTTGCGCGAGATTGAGTTCAACTGGCCACTATATTGACCAGCTTCTGCGGTACTACGATCACCTTGCGCACCGTCAGGTTCTCCCGGAAACGCTGCGCGTTGGGCTCGTCGAGTGCTGCCGCCTCAACGGTTGCCGCATCAGCGTCCGCTGCCACCGCGATCTTGCCGCGCAGTTTTCCGTTTACCTGCACCACCATTTCGATGGTGTCAACCTGCAGCGCCGCGGGATCCGCCTGTGGCCAGGGTTGATCGATCACGGCATCCCGGTGACCCAGCGCCTGCCAGTTGGCATGGGCGATATGCGGCACAATGGGCGAAAGCAGTAATGTGACGGTTTCCAGCGCTTCCTGCAGCACCGCGCGCCCCTGCTCGGATTCATCATCCCATTTGTAGAGCGCATTGATCAGCTCCATCACCGCGGCGATGGCGGTATTGAATGTAAAACGCCGACCGATATCGTCGCTCACCTTGGCGATGGTGGCGTGTACCTGGTTGCGCAGTTTGCGCTGTGCCTCGTCGAGCCGCACTGGCTCCAGCGCGACCGCCGACCCCTTTTCCACATGCGCCGCGACCAGCTTCCACAAGCGTTTGAGGAAACGGAATGCCCCCTCGGTCCCGGCGTCCGACCACTCCAGTGTCTGTTCCGGCGGGGCGGCAAACATCATGAAAAGGCGCGCGGTGTCCGCACCGTAGTGCTCGATCAGTGATTGGGGATCGACGCCGTTGTTCTTCGACTTCGACATGGTGCCGATACCGGCGGAAACCACCGGCTGTCCGTCCGCTTTCAGCACGGCGCCGGTGCGCTGACCTTTGTCGTCGGTGACGATCTCCACCGCGGCCGGATTGAAATACTCCCGACGTCCACCTTGCGGATGACGGTAGAAGATCTCGTTGAGCACCATTCCCTGGGTCAGCAGCTTGGTGAACGGCTCATCGAATGCAACCAACCCCAGATCGCGCATCACCTTGGACCAGAAGCGCGAATAGAGCAGATGCAGAATCGCATGTTCAATGCCGCCGATGTACTGATCGACAGGCATCCAGTATTTCACCCGCTCGTCGACCATCGCCTCCCCGTTGTCGCTGCTGCAATAGCGCGAGTAATACCACGACGAATCGACGAAAGTGTCCATGGTATCGGTTTCGCGGCGTGCCGCAGCACCGCACTTCGGGCATGCGCAGTTGAGAAAGTCCGGCCACTTGTTGAGCGGATTACCCGAACCGTCGGGTACGCAGTCTTCGGGCAGCACCACCGGCAGCTGATCGTCGGGGACCGGCACCTCGCCACAGCGATCACAGTGGATGATCGGAATCGGGCAACCCCAGTAGCGTTGGCGCGAAATGCCCCAGTCGCGCAACCGCCACTGCACCTGCTTCTCACCCAGATTCCGGGAGGCAAGATCGGCGGCGATGGCATCCACGGCCGCCTCATAATCCAGGCCGTCGTATTTGCCCGAGTTGACGCACCGGCCGTTGGCCTTGTCGGCGTACCACTCCTGCCAGGCATCGGTGGAATACTCCTTCCCCGGGACCTCAACCACCTGCGCAATCTCCAGCCCGTACTTTTTGGCGAACTCGAAGTCACGCTCGTCGTGGGCCGGCACGGCCATGACCGCACCCTCGCCGTAGCCCATCAGCACGTAGTTGCCGACCCACACTTCCACGGGCTCACCGCTGATCGGATGGGTGACGAACAGATCCGTGGGCATGCCCTTTTTCTCGATGGTGGCCATATCGGCCTCGATGACGCTGCCCGCCTTGCACTCGGCGACAAACGCCGCCAATTGCGGGTTGTTCCTGGCGGCGTATTCCGCCAGCGGATGCTCCGCGGCAACAGCACAGAAGGTGACGCCCATGATGGTGTCGACGCGGGTGGTGAACACCCAGAGCTCCTCCGGCTTACCGTCCAGTTCGTAGGGAAACGCGAAGCGCACACCGTGGCTCTTGCCGATCCAGTTGGCCTGCATGGTCTTCACGCGCTCGGGCCAGCCCGGAAGTTTGTCGAGATCGGCCAGTAGCTCTTCGGCGTAGGCGGTGATCTTGAGGTAGTACATAGGGATCTCGCGCTTCTCCACCAGCGCCCCGGTCCGCCAGCCGCGCCCGTCGATCACCTGTTCGTTGGCAAGTACCGTCTGATCGACCGGGTCCCAGTTGACGGTTCCGGTCTTCTGATAGGCGATACCCTTCTCCAGCATGCGCAGGAAAAACCACTGGTTCCAGCGATAATATTCGGGCGTGCAGGTGGCCAGTTCGCGCTCCCAGTCGATGCCGAAGCCAAGCGACTTCAACTGCTTCTTCATATAGGCGATGTTGTCGTAGGTCCACTGTGCCGGCGGCACGCCATTGGCCATGGCCGCGTTTTCTGCAGGCAGACCGAACGCATCCCAGCCCATGGGCTGCAGCACGTTCCTGCCCTGCATGCGCTGATAGCGGCTCACCACATCGCCAATGGTGTAGTTGCGCACATGCCCCATGTGCAACTTGCCGCTGGGATAGGGGAACATGCACAGGCAGTAGTATTTTTCGCGGCTGTCATCTTCGACGGCGCGGAAGGTGCCGTGCTCGTTCCAGTAGTGCTGGGCCGCCGCCTCGACGGCTGCGGGATCGTAGAAATCGTCCATTTTAGTCAACCGTTTACGGGAGCTGCCCCGCTGGGAGAAAAGGGAGAAGAATACCGTAGGGCCCCGATCAGCCACAACTCGGCAAAGTCTTTGCAGCCCCGGGGGTGTGGGTCCACACATACTGGCACCCATCTCAAAATCCCCCGCGAACGACCGGCACAGCTCGCGGGGGATTTTGAGATGGGTTCTAATAGGAAGGATATTTTTTTTCAAACTGATGAAGGAACCGATGCCATGAGCGATGAAAAACACCAACCCTACGCCACCGACAAGCTGGTTGAGGCGTACGATCGGATGATGCAGCGCACGCAGGAGTTTGTCGAAAAATCGATTCAGGAACCCGTGAACAAAGCGGTGGAAACGGCCATCGAGTTGGGCGAGTTGACGCGTGACGAGGCCGAGCGTGTGGCCATGTACCTCAAGCGCGATATGCAGGAGACCGCACAGCACCTCTCCGAGAGCGGGCGTGAACTACGCGACTGGTTCCGCTTTGATCTGCAGCAGATCGAGGATCGGATGCTGGAGAGCTTCAGCAAGCTGGTTGACTATTCGCGCATCGAACTGGCGCGCATGAGCGGCAAACTCAAGATCGACGCCACCCGGCATACCGGCGAGGTTACGGGCATAGGTACCCTGGCCTGCGTCGGTTGCGGCACCTTGTTGCATTTCCACGAGACCGGTCGCATCCCACCCTGTCCCAAATGTCACGGCACAACTTTCAAACGTGCCACGGAGGAGTAGCTACAACTCGGGATAGGGGGAGCGCCGGCTCAGACGATCACCCGAAACAGCCGCCGCCAGCATGAGCGCCATGACGATCAAAACCGGTGTGAGACCCCAGCGCACGAACGGGGTGGTGCCCGCCATGGGCTTGATTTCGCCGGTCAGGACGGCGGCTTTATGCTGTGGTGTCACCCCCTGCACGCGGCCACGGTTGTCGATGATCGCCGAGATCCCGGTATTGGTGGCCCGCAACAGATAACGCCCCGTTTCAAACGCCCGCATGCGGGCGATCTGCAGATGCTGGTGGGGAGCGAGCGAATCGCCAAACCAGGCATCGTTGCTCACCGTGATCAAAAATGCCGCGGCGGGGAGATTACTGCGTACCAGATCGCTGTAGGCGATCTCGTAACAGATGGTGATACCCGCGGGTTGGCCCTTGACCATCAGCGGCGGTGGATTTGCGACCCCCGGTGCGAAATCAGCCATGGGGACTTCCAGAAAGTTGAGCCAGCGCAATGCTGAACGGAGCGGAAAGTATTCACCGAACGGCACCAGGTGACGCTTGCGGTAGATACCCAGCTCGTCGCCGACCACTGCCACGCTGTTGTAGTACTGCCGCGGCACCTGGCCCAAGGTGGGCACACCAAAAACCAGTTCGGTACCGGTCTCCTCGACCCGCACCGCCAGTTCGGCGATGAAATCGGCCGCATCACGCAAAAACATAGGCACGGCGGTTTCCGGCCAGACGATGAGATCGCGCCCCCATTCGGTTTCGGAGAGCTTGCGGTAGGATTCGAGAATATTGTCCGCCTCGGCCGGTTCCCACTTGCGCGCCTGCTCGATATTGCCCTGGACGATGCTCACGCTCAGCGGTGCACCGCGCGCCTCGACCCAGTTCAAACCATCGAGCAGCGTCGCCCCCACCCAAACCGCCACACCCATCGCCAGCACCGAAACCCTGAGGCGCCTTCGCCCGGTCGCCAGCACCACCAGCACACCGCCGCTGAACGCCACCGCAGCGCTGACACCGTACACGCCCAGCAGGGGCGCAAGACACGCCAGCGGGCTATCGATCTGGCTGTACCCGAGGTCAAGCCAGGGAAAGCCAGTCAGTGCCCAGCCCCGCAGCCACTCCGCCAACACCCACAGGGCAGGAACGCCCAGCAGGGCAAAGAGCGCTTTGTTACGCGCCACCAAGCGCCGCCCCAGATACCCCACCAGGGCCGGGTAGAGGGCGAGTATGGCAACAAAAACCACCGTGACCAGCGGCGCGACAAAGAGGGCGGCATTGCCATACCGTTCGATACTGACGTAGATCCAGGAGACACCCACACCGAACTGCCCGATACCGAATAACCACCCGCGCCAGAAGGCGCGGCGCGGGTCGGCATGGAGCCATGCACCCATCAGCAGCGCGATACTCAGCGGGGCAATGGGATAGAAACCGAAGGGGGCGAAGGCAAGCGGCAAAACAGCACCCGCCATTAACGCCAGGAGGTCGATACCCCACCCAAACTCGAATTGCCGGCTGGTCACGTGGCGCGCATCTGCAACCAGGATGGTGGGGTATTCACTGACTCGTTTCCTGGGCAAGCTCCTCGTCACTCAGAATATGCAGATGCAGCAGGTGCAGGCGCCGGCTGTCGGCGCGCACGACTTTGAAGCGAAAACGACCCAGGGTGACACTTTCACCACGCCGCGGAACGCGACCGAAGTGCTGCAGCACGAGTCCGCCGACCGTGTCGAACTCCTCGTCTTCGAAATCGCAGTGGAAGAATTCGTTAAAATCCTCGATAGGGGTCAGCGCTTTGACGGCGTACTTGCCGTCTTTATGCGTCAGGATAAAGGCGTCCTCTTCGGTATCGTGCTCGTCCTCGATCTCACCGACGATCTGCTCCAGCACATCTTCGATGGTCACGAGCCCTGCCACCCCGCCGTACTCATCCACCACCACCGCCAGATGGTTACGGCTGCTGCGGAAATCACGCAACAGCACATCGAGCCGCTTGCTCTCGGGAATAAAAACGGCGGGGCGCAGCAGATCGCGCAGATGAAACTCCTGGTGCACGTCTTCGAAGCAGTAATTGAGCAAATCCTTGGCAAGCAGAATACCGGCCACTTCATCGCGGCTCTCGCCAATCACCGGAAAACGTGAGTGTGCAGACTCGATGATGATCGGAAGGATGGTATCGAGCGGGGCATCGCGCTCCACCACCACCATCTGCGAGCGGGGAATCATGATGTCGCGCACCCGCATCTCCGAGACCTGCATTACCCCTTCCATCATGGCCAGGGCATTGTGGTCCAGCAGGTCGCGACTCTGGGCGTCGCGCAGCAGGTCGACGAGTTCGTTCTGATCCTTGGGTTCGCCCAGGATGGCCTGGCTCAGTCTTCCCAGCCAGGAAGGGCGCTGGGTGATGCCACTAGGTCGGTCTTCGCTCATTAATGGGTCAATTTTCGTACGGATTTGGATAGCCTAGCCGCCCCATCAGCGTGATTTCAAGCGCTTCCATGGTCCGTGCTTCGCTATCGTCACGATGATCCAGGCCCAGCAGGTGCAAGGTGCCGTGTACCACCATGTGGGCGAAATGGGCTGCGGTCGGCTTATTCTGCTCCTCAGCCTCGCGCAAAACGACCGGGACGCAGATTACCAGGTCACCACAATGGTCGACGGGAACGCCGGCTGGCGCCTCGAACGGGAAGGAGAGCACATTGGTGGGACCGGATTTGCCGCGATAGGTCTTGTTGAGCTCCGCCCCCTCGGCAGTGTCCACCAACCGGATCACCAATTCACCGCTACCGCGCCCCTGCCCTGTCAGCACCTCCCGCGCCCAGCGTTGAAAGTGCCCGCTGGACGGAACCCCGGCCTTGTCGCACGCGTACTGGACCTCGACTTTCAGCGGCGCGTTCACGAGGCGGGCGGCGCACCATCTTTCGGCCCCGGCGCTTCGCTCTCTTCGTAGGCATCGATGATGGCCTGCACCAAGGGGTGGCGCACCACGTCGCGTGAATTGAAGAAGGTGAAGGCGATGCCATCGATCCCTTGCAGGATCTCGATCACGTGGCGCAGCCCTGATTGGCGGTTGCCGGGCAGGTCGATCTGCGTGACATCACCCGTGATGGCCGCGGTGGAGCCGAAACCTATGCGCGTCAGGAACATCTTCATCTGCTCGACCGTCGTGTTCTGCGCCTCGTCGAGGATCACGAAGGACTCGTTGAGCGTCCGACCGCGCATGTAGGCCAGTGGCGCCACTTCGATGACGCTGCGCTCCAGCAGCTTGCCCACCTTCTCAAAGCCGATCATCTCGTAGAGGGCATCGTAGAGTGGGCGCAGGTAGGGATCGACCTTCTGCGCCAGATCACCGGGCAGGAAACCCAGCCGCTCACCCGCTTCCACCGCGGGGCGCACCAGAACCACGCGACGTACCCGCTCACGCTCCAGGGCATCGACGGCGCTGGCCACCGCCAGGTAGGTCTTGCCGGTACCTGCCGGACCGACGCCGAAGTTGATGTCGTGGGTTGCCAGATTACGCAGGTAGTGCTTTTGATTGACGCCGCGGGCGCGTACCAGAACCCGATTGGTGCGCACCAGTGCATGGGTGTCGTCACCGTCGTCGACCGGCAGAGGCGCCGCGGAGTCCTTGAGCAGGAGATGTACCCGCATCGGGGTGAGGGTCTCCTCGCGTGCTGCCTGGTAGAGGCTGCGCAGCACATCCTGGGTCGTCGCAACCGCAGGGGGCTCGCCGATGATGCGGAAGCGATGGCCGCTATTGCTGATCTCCACGCCCAGACGGCGCTCCACCAACCTCAGGTGCTCGTCGAACTGACCACAGAGATTGGCTAGGCGCCCGTTGTCTGCGGGTTCCAGCTCCAGATCCTGGGCGACCGCGTTGTCGTTCAAGCGCAGCGCGCCGAAAGTGGGGTCACCAACTCGCCGCGCAGCGAGTTGGGCAGTGCCTCGGTAATGCGCACCTCAGCGAAATGCCCCATCAACCGCGGGTGGCCGGGGAAGTTGACCACGCGATTGCTCTCGCATCGCCCGGCCAACTGGTTGGGATCCTTGCGCGAGGGGCGTTCGACCAGGACCCGCTGCACGCTGCCCACCAGGCTCTCGCCGATATGCGCGGCACTCTGCCGCAGCCGGTGCTGCAACAGTGCGAGTCGGCGTTTCTTCTCCTCCATGGGCACGTCATCGGCCATCTCGGCCGCCGGGGTGCCGGGGCGCGGACTGTAGATGAAGCTGAAGGAGGTATCGAAACCGACCGCTTCGACCAGGTCGAGGGTGGCCAGGAAATCGGCTTCGGTCTCACCCGGGAAGCCGACGATAAAATCGGTAGCCACAGTCATTCCGGGGCGACGCTCGCGCAGGCGGCGCACCTTGGACTGGTATTCAAGGGCGGTGTAGCCACGCTTCATCAATGCCAGGATGCGATCCGACCCGCTCTGTACCGGCAGATGCAGATGCCCGACCAGTTTCGGGATATCAGCGTAGGCATCGATCAGGGCATCGCTGACCCAGCCCGGATGGGAGGTGGTGTAGCGAATGCGCTCGATATCCCCGATGGCGGCCACCTGGTAGATGAGTTCCGCCAGTTCCGCCTCGCCGCCGTCGACCGCGCCGCGATAGGCGTTGACGTTCTGCCCCAGCAGGTTGACCTCTTTGACACCCTGGTCGGCGAGCGCCAGCACCTCGGCCACCACATCGGCCACCGGACGGCTCACCTCGCCGCCGCGCGTGTAGGGAACCACACAATAGGTGCAGAACTGGCTACAGCCCTCCATCACCGAGACAAAGGCGTTGGGGCCTTCGGCACGGGGCGCGGGCAGGCAGTCGAATTTCTCGATCTCGGGGAAACTGACATCGACCACCGCATGGCGTTCACGCTCCACCTCGGCCAGCATCTGCGGCAGGCGGTGCAGGGTCTGGGGTCCGAAGACCAGATCCACGTAGGGGGCGCGTTCGCGGATGGCCTCACCCTCAGAGCTGGCCACGCACCCACCCACGCCGATCACCAGATGCGCGCGCTGCTCTTTCCATTCCCGCCAGGTACCGAGCTGCGAAAAGACCTTTTCATGGGCCTTCTCGCGGATCGAGCAGGTGTTTATGAGCAGCACGTCGGCCTGCGCCGCATCGTCCGTGCGCACGATGCCGCACTCGGCCGCCAGCACGTCGGCCATTTTGGCCGAGTCGTATTCGTTCATCTGGCAACCGAAGGTCTTGATGTACAGCTTGCGGGTCATGGTGCTTTGGTCGAGAAAGAGACCGCTCGATTATACCTTAACCAAGCGGTTCACTAGGTCTTGGGTCGGCGCGTGGTCAGAAAGGTATATCGTCGTCGAAATCGGCGATCCCACCAGCGGCGGGTTCAGCGTGCGAACTGACAGAACCGTCACGATCGCTGTCGAAGCCGGTGCTGCCGCCGCGGCCGTCGAGCATCTGCATCTCACCGCCGACGATTTCTGTGGTGTAACGGTCGGTGCCACTCTTGTCCTGCCATTTTCGGGTCCGCAGACGGCCCTCCACGTAGAGCTTCGAGCCTTTCTTCAGGTACTCCCCGGCGATCTCGGCCAGCTTGCCGAAGAAGACCACCTGATGCCACTCGGTCTGCTCCTGGCGCTCGCCGGTCTGCTTGTCCTTCCAGCTCTCGGTGGTGGCCACGCGCAGATTGGCTACGGCGCCGCCGCTGGGCATGTAGCGCACCTCCGGGTCTGCACCCAGATTGCCGATCAGAATGACTTTGTTAATCCCTCGTGCCATGTTTGTCCCCTAAATGCGATTGCCGTAACGCGCTGAGCGGAAAATGCGTCGCGGCATGATATCACGCCTTGACGGGCGAGAATTGCTCCAGCGCCGCCTCATCGAAGCAGGTGCTGTCGACCTTGAGGTAGGCCACCTCCTCCTCGCGTACCACGACCGCCTCGGTGACACCGGCTACCTGGCTGAGACGTCCCGCCAACAGGTGGGCCTGGTCGGGCTCCAGCGCCCCGACATGCAGCAGCACATTGCGCAGCTTGCGCGGCGGCTGCATACCCAGGGCCACCACCAACCAGATGCCCGCCAGCGCCGCTCCGGCAACAAACACGCCGTCAATGCCATAGTGACCGTGCAGCCAACCGCCGGCCGCGCCGCCGACGAAGGCACCCAGAAACTGGCTGCTGGAGTAGACGCCCATCGCGGTCCCTTTGCTGTCGGGTCGCACCTTGCGCGAGATCAGCGACGGCAACGAGGCCTCCAGGACATTGAACGCCGTGAAGAAGATCAACAACGCCAGGCCAATGGCGAGCAGTGTGCCATGCCATTGCCACAGCACCAGTTCGGCGACCCCGATCAAGGCCACCGCGCCGATAAAGATCGGCTTCATCAAGCCCTTTTTCTCCGCGACGATGATCAGCGGCAACATCAGCGCCACCGACAGGGTGAGTACGGCGAGATAGAGGTAGCCGTGTTGGGCGACGGGCAGTCCGGCGAGGTCGCGCAGCGCGACCGGCAACACCACAAAGATCGCGGTCAGCATCAGATGCAGGGAGAAAATACCGAAGTCGAGTCGCAACAGCTGGCCATCACGAAGCACGCTGCCGAACTGCCCCCAGACCGGCTCCGTATCGCGATGCACGGACGTGCGCGATGGGGTCGGCACCAGGGTAAAGAGCACCACCACCCCGGCCAGCGCCAGCAAGGCTGTGAACCAGAAAATCCCCGGTACCCCGACCCAGGTGTTCAGCAGCGGACCCAACACCATCGCCAAGGCGAATGAGGCGCCGATGCTGATCCCCATGAAGGCCATCGCCTTGGTGCGCTGTTCATCGCGGGTGAGGTCTGCCAGTGTCGCCATCAACGCCCCGGCTATTGCCCCCGAGCCCTGCAGCGCGCGCCCGGCGATCACGCCATAGACGGTCTCCGCAAGCGCGGCCACCACGCTGCCCAGGGCAAATAGCAGCAGACCGGCGAAAATCACCGGTTTGCGACCCACGCGATCTGAAATCATACCGAAGGGGATCTGGAGCAGCGCCTGCGTCAAACCATAGATGCCGATCGCCAACCCCACCATGGCCGGGGTCACCTGCTCCAGATGTTCGGCGTAGAGGGCAAAGACCGGCAGGATCATGAACAGCCCGGCCATGCGAAAACCGAAGATCAGCGCCAATGAGCCGGCGGCACGACGCTCGCTAGGGGTCATGGTGTGAGTGGGGTCCGGTTTCACTGAGTGGATCGCCTTTGGTCGGGTTTGCGAAAAGGCCGTATAGTAGCAGGTTGGCCGAACCGGACGAATGATCTACCGCACCCATGGATACCATCCGCATCCGCGGCGCCCGCACCCACAATCTGAAGAATATCGATCTCGACCTGCCCCGGGACAAGCTGATCGTGGTCACCGGACTCTCGGGCTCGGGCAAATCCTCCCTCGCCTTCGACACTATCTACGCCGAGGGGCAGCGCCGCTACGTGGAGTCCCTCTCCACCTACGCCCGCCAGTTTCTGTCGATGATGGAAAAACCGGACGTGGACCATATCGAAGGGCTGTCGCCCGCCATCTCCATCGAGCAGAAGGCCACCTCGCACAATCCGCGCTCCACGGTGGGCACCATCACGGAGATCTACGACTACCTGCGCCTGCTCTACGCCCGAGTCGGGACGCCGCGCTGCCCCGACCACGGTGTGGTGCTCGAGGCCCAGACCATCAGCCAGATGGTCGATCAGGTCTTGGCGCTTCCCCATGAGAGCCGCTTGATGCTGCTCGCTCCGATCGTGCGCGAGCGCAAAGGGGAGCATCAGCAGGTGTTTGAAGATCTGCGTCGCCAGGGTTTCGTGCGGGTGCGCGTCGATGGCGAGACCCACGAACTCGACGAAGTACCGGCACTCGATCTGCATCGCAAACACACCATCGAGGCGGTCGTGGACCGCATCAAGGTGCGCCCCGATATCGCCCTGCGCCTGGCGGAATCCTTCGAAACCGCTACACGCCTCTCCGACGGGCTGGCACGGGTCGCCTTTCTCGATGCCGGCGAGCGCGAGGAATTGCTGTTCTCCGCGCGCTATGCCTGCCCCGAGTGCGGCTACAGCCTGCCGGATCTTGAGCCGCGGCTGTTCTCCTTCAACAACCCTTCGGGCGCCTGCCCCACCTGCGATGGCCTGGGGGTCAAGCAGTTCTTTGACGAGGAACGGATCGTCGCTCACCCGCAACTCAGCCTCGCCGGCGGGGCGGTGCGGGGTTGGGATCGGCGCAACGCCTACTACTTCAGCATGATCACCGCCCTCGGCGCCCACTACGGCTTCGATATCGAGGCCCCTTTCGATGCCCTGCCGCCCGCGGCCCGGCAGGCCGTCCTCTATGGGAGTGGCGACGAGGCCATCCAATTCCGCTACCTCACCGAACGCGGCGGCCATGTGATACGCACCCATCCCTTCGAGGGCATCGTCAACAACCTGGAGCGCCGCTATCGCGAGACCGAATCGAGCGTGGTACGCGAGGATCTGGCCAAATACCTCGCGGTCCGTGCCTGCCCGGGATGCGACGGTACCCGACTCAACCGTGCCGCACGCCATGTCTTCGTCGCCGGGCGCATGCTGCCCGAGATGACAGCGTTACCCGTGGGCGCTGCGCTGCATTTCTTCGAGACTCTCGAATTGCCGGGGAGACGCGGTGAGATCGCCGCTAAAATCGTCAAGGAGATCGGTGACCGGCTGCGCTTCCTGGTCAATGTCGGGCTCGACTACCTCGCTCTCGATCGTAGCGCCGATTCGCTCTCGGGGGGGGAAGCCCAGCGCATTCGGCTCGCCAGCCAGATCGGCGCCGGTCTGGTCGGGGTGATGTACATCCTCGACGAACCCTCGATCGGCCTCCATCAGCGCGACAATCAGCGGTTGCTGGAAACCCTGGTTCACCTGCGCGATCTGGGCAACACCGTCATTGTGGTCGAACACGATGAAGAGGCGATTCGCGCCGCCGACCAGGTGGTGGATATCGGACCGGGCGCCGGAGTACGGGGCGGGCGGATCGTCGCCCAGGGCACCCCCGATCAGATCGCCGCCCACCCGGAGTCGCTGACCGGTCAGTTCCTCTCCGGGCGCCGCGCCATCGCGGTCCCCGAAAAACGCACCGCGGCGCAGCCGCAGCACCAGATCACCCTGCGTGGCGCGCGTGGCAACAATCTCAAGGCGTTGGATGTGGCCATCCCGGTGGGACTGCTGACGTGCGTCACCGGGGTTTCGGGCTCCGGCAAATCCACTTTGATCAATGACACCCTGTACGCCTATGCCGCGCGAGAACTCAACAAGGCGACCCTGCCCCAGCCCGCGCCCTTTGATGCCATCGACGGGCTGGAACAGCTCGACAAGGTGGTTGACATCGACCAGAGTCCGATCGGGCGCACACCGCGCTCCAATCCCGCCACCTACACCGGGCTCTTCACCCCGATACGCGATCTCTTCGCGGCGACCCAGGAGGCGCGCTCGCGAGGCTACGGACCCGGCCGTTTCAGCTTTAACGTCAAGGGCGGGCGCTGCGAGGCGTGCCAGGGGGACGGCGTCATCAAGGTCGAGATGCACTTTCTCCCCGATATTTACGTGCCCTGCGATATCTGCAAGGGAAAGCGCTACAACCGGGAAACCCTGGAGATCCGTTACAAAGGGCGGACCATCCACGAAGTACTGGAGATGACCGTCGAGGAGGCCTACGGCTTCTATAACGCGGTCCCCACCATCGCCCGCAAACTTGAGACGCTGATGGACGTGGGTCTGAGCTATATCCGCCTGGGACAGAACGCCACTACCCTCTCCGGGGGCGAGGCACAGCGGGTGAAGCTGGCCAGGGAACTCTCCAAACGCGACACCGGCAACACACTTTACATCCTCGACGAGCCCACCACCGGGCTGCATTTTCACGACATCGAACAACTGCTGGTGGTATTGCACCGGCTGCGTGATCACGGCAATACGGTGGTGGTCATCGAGCACAACCTGGATGTTATAAAAACGGCTGACTGGGTTATTGACCTGGGACCAGAAGGGGGTGATGAGGGCGGTCAAGTGGTTGCCACCGGCACTCCCGAAGAGATTGCTCAAGTCACCCAGTCCTACACCGGGCAATTCCTACGGCGAATCCTGGCAATTCCCGATCAAGTTAGGGCCGGTTGACCCGTCATCGCGTGGACTTTGATACCGCTGCCCTGCCATGGAGCGGTATGCCTCGATACCGCTGCTTCACAAAAGAGCTCGTCAACCTCGGCGAGACCCGACCGGACATTGCCGCAGAAGTGCCCCAGCTGATCGTTGCGCGCGCGGCCTGCTGTTCGGCACCGGGGTACTCGGAGCTCGATTCCAGGAGGCGCGCCCGTCGACCAGCACAGCATTCAAAATAGGGTTGCTCACTGCACGACGAACCCAAAACCTACATTGAGCACATCCAATGAACGTATTCAATCGCAGTGCTTAGTGGTTTAATCAGTTCCTTGGCCGGTTCATATAAGTTAAGGAACCTCTGATTAAGTCTGTCCAGATGGGAGTGTCGTTCGGAAGCGGCGAGTTCAAGGCGGAAAGTGCCGGAAATAGCCTGCTATGGCCAAGCTTTCCAACACCGAAATCGTCGCTCCTGGGCAACAGAATCATTGAACACGGCCTAATCAGAGGTTCCTCAATAATAATGTGAAACATTACGATTTAATCAGACCTTTTGGGGGGATCAAAATGGGATGGTTTAACTCGCGCTTAGAAAATAATTTAAAAGGGCCGATCACGCCGCAAACGGAGCAATCCCTTGCCGAGTTCACCCAAGCCGTTCGATCTATGGCCGCTGGGCATATCGACGTACAGGTATCACTGAATCAATCCGACGAGGAGACGGGTCATCTCGCGATCGCATTAGCTGATTTGCTCGATTATCTTGCGGGCAAAGATACGCTGCATACCCAGCTCTTCGCACTTCAAGCCAGTAAAGACCGCACTTTCCGGGGTTTGGAAAAAATCACGGTCGAATTCTCCGACAGCGTGCGCAAATCGCTTGAACAGCTGGGCGAATCTGCCAGCATGCTCGAGCGTGCCACATCCCGTACCGGCACCAACAACAACCAAGAGGGTAGTGCCTCACTGCTCAGCATCGTCGAACAGGTGGGACATTCATCCCGCGCAGCCGAGGAGGTAAGCAAACGATCCTCAAAGGCGGAAAACCAGGTGAACGAGCTTTCCGAACATATCCGGGGGATTTCTGGTCTGGGCGAGGTTATTCGCAGTATCGCCGACCAGACCAATCTTCTCGCCCTCAACGCTTCCATAGAAGCAGCAAGGGCAGGAGATGCGGGGCGTGGCTTCGCAGTGGTTGCCGATGAGGTAAAAAAACTTTCCAAGCGCACCGCAGAGGCAACACAAGAGATTGACACGCGTGTCGCTGAAATCCGTAGAGCCCTTGCCACCACCGTATCGGACATGGTCGAGGTCAACCAGCGCAATCAGGAAGTGAGTTGCGGACTCTCGCAAGTGCTGACGAACGCGCAGAACTCCGTTAAATCAGTCAGCGAAGCCGCAACCGGTGTGCGCAGTCGAGCCGACTCCATAAACGAGCAGGCCAGCGCTTACTTGAACGAGGTTAAAGTGGTTTACCGAGGAAGCGCAGACGACGCTGAGAAATTGCTCAACGCCGCCTATCAGGCCATAAAAACTTATGGCAAGCAGACCGCTTTCGCACGATTCAATGATATGGAGGGCGGATTTATCGATCGTGACCACTATGTCATCTGTCAGACAATGGAACCCGTTGTACTCTGCCATGCATTCCGCCCCGGTTTGGTTGGACAGAATTTGTATGACCTACGTGATCCAGAGGGGCGTTACTTCGCCAGAGATATCGTTGAAAGCGTGAAAGAAAAATCACGCGGGAAAGTCAGTTACCTATTCACCAACCCAGTGACGGGGACTACTGAACGCAAGACCAGTCTCTGCATGCGTTACGAGGATGTCGTATTGGCGGTCGGATACTACGCTGAAACCGAAGGTGCTAACTCCAAGTAGAGTTGTATTGCACAACTGTTCGATGGATTGCAGCGCAGATTTTAACAATAAGCGGTATGCCACCAAAGTAGACACGCCGGGAAATACTTCGCAGGCCGACCCGAAGGAGAATTGGAAATCAGTGGTGATTATCCATCCTGAAGTACAACCTCGCGGAGACGGCGCGCAGCCTCCTCAGGAGCAATCGTACTGACAAAAAGTCCGGAACCGAGTTCAAACCCCGTAGGTATCGAGGTGCGCGGGCAGATCTCCAGATGCCAGTGATAGCTGGCCGCGCAATCGTGGAATTCGGGACCGTGGGGCAGCGAGTGCAGAAAATAGTTGTACTGCACCCCCCCCACCACCGCGTCGAGTCGCGCCATCGCCCGGCGCACCACGCGCGCCAGATCCTCCAGATCGTCATCCGCCAATGCCGTGTAGTCGCTCTGATGGCTTAGCGGCAGCACCTGAATCTCCCACTCGTAGCGGCTGGCAAAGGGCTTGATGGCCACGAACCGCTGACCGCGCTCGATGACATACTGCCCGACATCGATACGGCGATGGATCTCGCCGCTGTCGCGATCGTAGATCGTCGCTTCGAAGGTCAACGCTTCGTCGATCAGTGCGCAGAAAATGCAGTGATGGTGCTTGCGGAAATAGAGGCGGCTGTTCTCCACTTCATCGTGAACATTCTGCGGCACCACCGGGGTAGCGATGATCTGGCTATGGGTGTGGGGGATGCTGGCGCCCGCGGCTTGACCATAGTTCTTAAAGACGAGCACGTACTTGAGGCGCGGATTGGCGCTATACAATGCCCGCATCCGATCACGGTAGACGGCAAACAACAGGCTTAAATGCTCGGTCTCCATCTCGTGCACCGCAATGCCGTGCCGCGGGTGATCGATGATCACCTCGTGGCGACCATACCCCTCGATAGCCTGCTGCAGGCCAAAATTGATGCCCCGCGTAAGTGCGGCACTCTCGGCCAGCACCGGGTAGAGGTTCTCCACGATACGAACCGACCACTGCACCTCGTCCGGAACCGCCAGTATGGTTGGTGGAGTGAGGTGCTCGTTACCGCGGCAGAAGGGACAGCTCTCGACCCGCTCGCGCGTATCCCTGGCAGGCGGTTCTTCCGCTTTGCGGGGACGGGTGCCGCGTGCCGTCGAGATCAATACCGACTCGGCCGGGACGACGGGATTGACGCGGATCTCCCGCACCGACTCGGTTTTCGATTCTGTCATCGATCTCCTCCTTCAGGAGACCGAGCATACCCAACCCGTACCTCGATCAGGTTTGAAAGCTTCGATACGGCCATTGGTGGCCTTTATGCCGTAGGCCGATTCAGGGTGCGATCAACCGCACCGGGCTGCCGACCTGCAATCCGTAGTTCGCCGCGGCACTGCCCTGGTTGACGGCAATCTCGACCAGGCCATTGGCATTTTCATACCAAAACCCCTTGCCGGCCGGGACTTCACTGAAGGTGCGCGCCCAGTCGAGTTCCACTCCATCGATGGCGAGACAGGTGCCCTCTCCCACACGCGCAGCGCGCAGCCCGGTAAGCGCATTGCCAAAATGATCGAGGTAGATCACCTCAGCGAGGTCATCGGGCCAATCGCGCTTGAGCGTTTCGGGCTTCGTCGCCGCGACCCCCTCCGGGAAGTGACCACGGGCCAGGTCCGCCGCCACGGGGGCGAACAAGTCACGCCCGTGAAAGCTCGAGGAGAGCCGCTCGGGACGCCAGGTGATTTCCCACGCGTCGATCGCCTGCGCCTGTGTCAGCACGGCATGAAAGAGACCATTGTCAGGCCCCACATACCATCGCTCATCCGCGCGCGCCACCACCGCCCGGCGATCGCTTCCGACGCCGGGGTCGATGACGCAGAGAAATACGCTACCCCGCGCAAACTCTCGGGCATAGGCGGCAAGCAGGTAGCTGGCAGCGCGCGGATTGGTGGCAGGCGCATCGGCAAACAGATCGACAACCGGTACTTTGGGCGCCGCGCGATGCAGTACCGCCTTTACTTGGCCTTGGTAGGGTCCGGCCAGACCAAAATCGGTGAACAGGAGGATCATGACCACCCCCCAAAAGGCTTGCTCTTAGTTGCGGGTAGCCCATTGAACAGGGCCAGGGGGAGCCAGAGTACTACGTCTTACCGGATTGGTAAAAAAACAAAAGCCGGGCTGGGAGCCCGGCTTTGGCGCGCTGTTGTTACGGTGGCTGCCTACTAATCCTGGACAGCGACTTCCTCAGCCTCTTCGACCAGCGGACGGTCAACCAACTCGACCAACGCCATCGGCGCATTGTCGCCAGCGCGGTATCCGCATTTCAGAATACGCAGGTACCCACCAGGGCGCTCCTGGTAGCGTGGCCCCAGCTCGTTGAACAGCTTGGTTACCACATCGCGATCACGCAGCCGCGCAAACGCCTGGCGACGACGGGCAACATTGTCGGTTTTGGCCAGGGTGATCAGCGGCTCGGCAACGCGGCGCAGCTCCTTGGCTTTGGGCAGCGTGGTCTTGATGATTTCGTGATGCAGCAGCGAGGCCGCCATGTTCTTGAACATGGCTTTGCGATGAGCGCTGTTGCGGTTCAGTTTTCTACCAGATTGGCGGTGACGCATCGGTTCGATTCCTAGTACATCAATGGTGTTGCAGCGCCGTCAGGAGGCCTTCTCTTCATCCCGCAACCCAGCCGGCGGCCAATTCTCGAGCTTCATTCCGAGCGACAGACCACGCGAGGCGAGCACATCCTTGATCTCGGTCAGCGATTTTTTACCCAGATTCGGGGTCTTCAGCAGTTCCACCTCGGTGCGCTGGATCAGATCGCCAATGTAATAAATGTTCTCGGCCTTGAGGCAATTGGCCGAACGCACCGTCAGCTCCAGATCATCGACGGGGCGCAGCAGAACCGGGTCGATCTGCGGGTCTTCCTTCTTGGGCGCCGATTCTTCCTTGCCATGCAGTTCGACGAAGACGCTGAGCTGATCCTGGAGGATCGTGGCTGCGCGACGAATCGCCTCTTCGGGATCGATCGTGCCATTGGTTTCCAGATCGATGACCAGTTTGTCGAGGTCGGTGCGCTGCTCAACGCGGGCAGCCTCTACAGTGTAGGCAACACGGCGTGCGGGGCTGAAGGATGCATCGAGCTGCAACGCGCCGATCTGCCGGTCCTCCCCCTCGCCAAGTTGACGCAGATTGGCAGGTTCGTAGCCACGGCCACGACGCACTGTGAGCCGCATATTGAGCTCACCGGCCTTGGTCAGGTTGGCCAGCACCAGTTCCGGATTGATGATCTCGACGTCGTGATCCAACTGAATGTCGCCGGCGGTCACCTCGCCTGGGCCCTTCTTGCTGAGCGTCAGATACGCCTCGTCACGGACATGCATCTTAATGGCGAGGTTCTTCAGGTTGAGGAGTATTTCGATCACATCCTCTTGCACGCCCTCGATGCTGGTGTACTCATGGAGTACACCGTCGATTTCAACATCTGTGACTGCACAACCCGGCATCGATGAAAGCAGGATACGGCGCAGCGCATTGCCCAACGTGTGGCCAAACCCACGCTCCATCGGTTCCAGGGTGACGCGAGCACGACGCTCGCTGATCGTCTGTACATCGACAAGTCGTGGCTTTAAAAATTCTGTAACGGAGCCCATCTGCGGTCCTCTTGGGTCGAAACGGCTTCAGTGCCTTACTTGGAGTACAACTCGACAACCAAGTGCTCGTTGATCTCTGGCGGCAAATCGCTGCGCTCGGGTATGGCCTTGAAAACACCGCTCATCTTCTTGGTGTCGACCTCGATCCAGTCCACGAACCCACGCTGCTCCGCCAGCTCCAGTGCCGATTTTACGCGGTCCTGTTTATGTGCTTTCTCCCGTACGGAGATCACGTCACTCGGTTTCACGAGGTAGGACGGAATACTGACCTTCCGTTCGTTGACCAAAATGCCATCGTGGCGCACCAGCTGACGTGCTTCGGTGCGTGACGCGGCAAAGCCCATGCGATGCACCACTGTATCCAGACGCGCCTCCAGCAACTGCAGCAGGTTGGCGCCGGTATCGCCTTTGCGCCGGGCAGCTTCCTTGTAGTAACTGTGGAACTGCCGCTCGAGCACGCCGTAGATGCGGCGCAGCTTCTGTTTCTCGCGCAGCTGCAACGCATAGTCAGACAGACGCGTGCGGCGCTGGCCATGCTGGCCGGGAGGAAACGGACGGGTCTCCACCGGGCATTTGCTGGTGAAACACTTCTCGCCTTTCAGGAACAACTTACCGCCCTCACGGCGGCACAAACGACACTTGGATCCAGTGTACTTTGCCACTTTGTTACTCCAGGATCAGACGCGACGCCGCTTGGGCGGGCGGCAACCATTATGTGGAATCGGGGTGACGTCGGTGATATTGGTCACCTTGACACCAATTGCATTCAGTGCACGTACTGCAGACTCACGCCCCGGACCGGGTCCTTTGACGCGCACTTCGACGTTTTTCAGTCCAAATTCCTGCGCCGCCTCTCCGGCACGCTGCGCGGCCACCTGGGCGGCGAACGGTGTGCTCTTGCGCGAGCCGCGGAAACCGGATCCACCCGATGACGCCCAGGACAGGGCGTTACCCTGGCGATCGGTGATGGTGATAATGGTGTTATTGAACGACGCGTGGACATGCGCGATGCCATCTACGACGTTCTTTTTGACCTTTTTACGGGTGCGGACACTCGGCTTTGCCATATAAATCGCCTTACTCTGATATTCGTAGCGCTGAAGGATGCGTTAACTTACTTGCGGATCGGCTTGCGCGGGCCTTTGCGGGTACGCGCGTTGGTGCGCGTGCGCTGACCGCGTAGCGGCAAACCACGGCGATGACGCAGCCCACGGTAGCACCCGAGGTCCATCAACCGCTTGATATTCATGGAAACTTCACGACGCAGATCGCCTTCGACAGGGATCTTGGCCACTTCGCCGCGCAACTTCTCAACTTCAGCCTCACTGAGATCCTTGATCTTCATCTCGGGCTTGATACCCGCAGCAACGCAGATATCGTGCGCACGCGAACGGCCGATTCCATAGATAGAAGTCAGTGCGATCACCGCATGCTTCTGAACTGGAATATTGATGCCTGCAATACGAGCCATGCAAACCCTCTCCTGAGAAACTATCTTGCCGTCAGCCGCGCGAAACCCGCGAGCTTACCGATATTCGACGACTGAATCAACCGTATTAACCCTGCCGCTGCTTGTGGCGCGCATCCTTACAGATCACCCGCACCGTCCCACGACGGCGCACGATCTTGCAGTTGCGGCAGATCTTCTTAACCGAAGCACGAACCTTCATTACCTAATCTCCCAACAAATACCGGTTAGCGAATCACGCCAGCGCGGCCCTGGCCCTTCAAATTGGCCTTTTTGAGCAAACTGTCATACTGGTGCGACATCAAATGCGCCTGCACCTGGGCCATGAAATCCATCACCACAACCACGATGATGAGCAGCGAGGTGCCACCAAAATAGAACGGTACGTTCCAATAAAGGATCAGGAACTCGGGCAGCAAACAGACCGCCGTGATATAGAGGGCGCCCGCCAGGGTCAGACGCGTCATCACCTGATCGATGTAGCGCCCCGTCTGCTCGCCGGGACGAATTCCCGGAATCAACGCGCCGGACTTCTTCAAATTGTCCGCCGTCTCCTTGGAGTTGAAGACCAGCGCCGTATAGAAGAAGCAGAAAAATATGATCGCCGCTGAATAAAAAGCGATGTACAGCGGCTGCCCCGGCGACAGAGTAGAGGTAATATCCTGCAACCAACCCATACCCTCGGCGCTGCCGAACCACCCCCCCAATGTCGCCGGGAAGAGAATGATGCTGGAGGCGAAAATGGGCGGAATCACACCCGCCATGTTCAGTTTCAACGGCAGGTGGCTGGTCTGCCCCTGATAAATCCGCCGTCCCTGCTGGCGCTTGGCGTAGTTTACCGGTACCCGCCGCTGACCACGTTCGACGAATACCACGAAAGCGGTCACCAGCATTGCCAGGGCAAACAACACCAATATGGTCAATATATTCAACTCGCCGGTACGCCCCAACTCCAAGGTACCACCTACGGCGGAGGGTAACCCTGCGACGATCCCCGCGAAGATGATCAGCGAGATGCCGTTGCCGACGCCGCGCTCGGTGATCTGCTCACCCAGCCACATCAAGAACAGGGTACCGGTCACCAGGGTAACCGCCGCGGTGAATACGAACCCGACTCCTGGATTGATCACTACCGATCCGGATCCCACTGTTTGACTCTGCAGCGCGATGGAAACTCCAATCGCCTGGAAGCTCGCCAGCACCACGGTTCCGTAGCGGGTGTACTGCGTAATCTTACGCCGGCCCGCCTCGCCCTCTTTCTTCAGCTGTTCCAGGGTCGGCACCACGACGGTCAGGAGCTGCATAATGATCGAGGCGGATATATACGGCATGACGCCCAACGCGAAGATACTCAGCCGCTCCAACGCACCGCCGGAGAACATGTTGAACATATCCACGATCGTGCCGCGCTGCTGTTCAAAGAGTTCGGCCAGTACGACGGGGTCTACACCCGGCACGGGTATAAACGTGCCGATACGAAACACCACAAACGCACCCAAGACAAACAGCAGTCGCTGCTTGAGCTCGGTCAGTTTGCCGATGTCACCCAGACCACCGGTCAGTTTCGGCTTCTGTACCGCCACGGAGAACTATTCCTCGACCTTCCCGCCGGCCGCTTCGATTGCCGCCTTGGCGCCTTTGGTCACACCAAGCCCTTTTACCGTAACCGCCTTTTCCAACTTGCCCGAGAGCATCACCTTGGCGTGTTTGACATGCTCCCCGACGAGGCCGGCAGTCTTCAATGCCAACAAGTCGATAGCCTCGGCCTCAACCTTGGCGAGTTCGTGCAGGCGCACTTCGGCCACAAACCGCATCCTGCGCGAGGCAAAGCCTACTTTGGGCAGGCGACGCTGCAGTGGCATCTGGCCGCCCTCGAAGCCGACCTTGTGAAAACCGCCCGCGCGCGCCTTCTGGCCCTTGTGGCCACGCCCGCCGGTCTTGCCCAGCCCACAACCGATACCGCGGCCCACCCGTTTGGCGGACTGCTTGGAACCGGCGGCTGGTTTGAGAGTATTCAGACGCATCTCACTCTCCCTCGACTTTCAGCATGTATGCGATCTTGTTGATCATGCCGCGATTGCAGGGGGTGTCCTGCACCTCCACGGTCTGGTGCAGGCGACGCAACCCCAGCCCTGCGACACATGCCTTGTGGGCAGCCAGTCGCCCGTGCTTGCTCCGCACCAGCGTCACTTTCAGTTTGCTCGACTTTGCCATGACCTATTCCGTGATCTCTTTGACCGTTTTGCCACGTTTCGCCGCCACCTGCTCGGGATCGGTCATCTCGGTCAACCCTTTGATGGTGGCGCGCACCATGTTGATGGGATTGCGCGAACCGATGCACTTCGCCAGCACATCGGTGACTCCCAGCACTTCGAACACCGCGCGCATCGGACCGCCGGCTATGATGCCGGTACCCTTCGAAGCAGGCTGCATGTAGACCTTGGCCGCACCGTGATCGGACATCACCGGATATTGCAGCGTGGTGCCATTGAGGCGGACCCGGCGCATGTCCTTACGCGCTTTCTCCATCGCCTTCTGGATAGCCACCGGCACCTCGCGAGCCTTGCCTTGACCGAAACCGACCCGGCCCTCGCCGTCACCGACCACGGTCAGCGCGGAGAAACCGAAAATCCGGCCGCCTTTGACCACTTTGGCGACACGATTCACCGTTACCAGCTTCTCGCGTAGCCCATCACTGTTTGGCTGTGCGTTCACATTCGACATAACTTAATCCTTAGAACTCCAGTCCGTTTTCACGTGCTGCATCCGCCAGCGCCTTGACCCGCCCGTGGTATTTGAACCCGGAGCGATCAAAGGAGACCTGCGTAATGCCCTTCGCCTTGGCGCGCTCGGCGATTGCCTTTCCTACCGCTGCCGCCGCGTCGCTGTTGCCGGTGTACTTGACGCCACTGCTCAGATCTTTCTGCACCGTGGATGCCGAGGCGATCACCTCGGAACCGTTCGGCGCGATTACCTGTGCATAGATGTGTCGCGGCGTGCGATGCACGCTGAGGCGATACCCACCCAGTTCGCGGATCTTGAAGCGGGCGCGACGGGCGCGGCGCGCACGAGCTGCATTTTTATCCATTGGTCGTTACCCTTGAATTACTTCTTCTTGGCCTCTTTACGGACGACATGCTCATCCGCATAACGAACGCCCTTGCCCTTGTACGGCTCTGGCGGACGGTAGGCACGAATATCCGCGGCCACCTGGCCGACCTGCTGCTTATCGATACCCCTGACCACGATCTCGGTCTGGCTGGGAGTCTCAATGGCGATACCCTTAGGTACCGAATAGTTCACCGGATGCGAAAAACCCAAGGTCAGATCCAGCACCGCACCCTTGGCCTGGGCACGATAGCCAACACCAACCAACTGCAGCTTCTTCTCGAAACCCTCACTGACGCCGGTCACCATGTTACTGACCAGAGCGCGGGTCGTGCCGGCCATGGCCCACTGGCTATCGTTACTGGGCGCAACCTTGAGTGTGTTGTCCTCGCTCGTCACCGTGATGCCATCGGCAATCTGGTGGCGCAGCTCGCCCTTGGAGCCCTTGACCACAAGCTCCGAGCCGTTGAGTTTCACCTCGACCCCTTTGGGAAGGGTAATCGGATTCTTAGCTACTCTGGACATCTGCTATCACCTATCACGATACGTAGCACAGGATCTCGCCGCCTTCGCCAATCTTGCGCGCGGCGCGATCGGTCATCACACCTTTCGGCGTGGAGATGATGGCGATACCCAAACCATCATCGACCTTTGGCAGGTCGTTTTTGCTAGTGTAACGGCGCAGTCCGGGACGGCTGACGCGATCGATGCGATCGATGACCGGCCGCCCCTGGTAGTACTTCAGGCTCACAGCGATCGTCGGCTTGCCGTCGGCGCTCTGTTCCGCAAAATCGACGATATAACCTTCGTCACGAAGTACGCTGGCGATCGCGGTCTTCACCTTCGAGGCCGGTGCCGTAATCTCCGCCTTGCCGGCAGCCTGACCGTTACGGATGCGGGTCAGAAAATCTGCAATGGGATCTGTCATGCTCATGGTGCTGTTCTGCTCCGTGTTGCCTACCAGCTGGCCTTGACCAGACCGGGAATATCGCCGCGCATTGCCGCCTCGCGCAGCTTGTTTCGACCCAAACCAAATTTGCGGTAACTGCCTCTCGGGCGCCCGGTCAGCCGGCAGCGGCGCACCTGGCGTGCGGGACTGGCGTTGCGCGGCAGCTTCTGCAACTGCTCCAGCGCCAGCGCCAGATCTTCCTCGCTGGTCTTCACACTCTTGATCCTGGCCTTCAGCTCTGCGTGCTTCACCGCGTATTTCTGTGCGGTGCGGACACGCTTGAGTTCGCGCGCGACAATCGATTTTTTTGCCATAATTTCGGTCTCTCAGTTCTTGAACGGGAAGCGGAACGCCTCGAGCAGGGCACGGCCTTCCTCGTTACTCCGAGCAGTGGTCGTTATACAAACGTCCAGACCACGCAGCTCGTCAATCTTGTCGTAATCGATCTCAGGAAAGATGATTTGTTCCTTCACGCCAAGCGTATAGTTCCCACGCCCATCGAAGGCTTTGGCGTCGAGGCCGCGAAAATCACGGATACGCGGTATAGCGACCGAGATCAGTCGATCGAGAAATTCATACATCTGCTCGCGGCGCAGCGTGACTTTGCAGCCGATCGGCCAGCCTTCACGAATCTTGAAACCGGCCACGGATTTGCGCGCCATGGTCACCACGGGTTTCTGACCCGCAATCTTGGTCATATCCCCCACGGCATGATCGATAATCTTTTTGTCACCAATCGCCTCACCGACACCCATATTGAGGGTGATCTTGGTGATCTTCGGTACCTGCATGATGCTCTTGTAACCGAAGCGCTCTTGGAGCTGCGGGACAACCGTCTCGCGATAATGCTGTTGTAGTCTTGCCATCGTTCGCTATCCAGATGAGTTCAAACGTCGACGACTTCGCCGTTCGACTTGAAGAAGCGCACCTTGCGGCCATCCTCGAGCGTGCGGAAACCGACACGATCACCCTTGTTGGCTTGTGGATTGAAAATCGCCACGTTCGAAACCTGCAACGCTGCCTCCTTCTCCACTATACCGCCGGTCTCCCCGCGGTTCGGGTTGGGACGCACGTGCTTCTTGACGATGTTGACGCCTTCGACCACGACGCGGTTCTCAGCCAATACCTTCAACACGGTACCGCGCTTACCCTTGTCCTTGCCGGTTATGACGACAACCTCGTCACCCTTTCTGATCTTACGCATTGCTAACTCTCCACCCTACAGAACTTCGGGGGCCAGCGAGATAATCTTCATGAACCGCTCAGAGCGCAGCTCACGCGTGACCGGGCCAAAGATACGGGTACCGATGGGCTGCAACTGATTGTTCAGCAATACCGCCGCATTGGTATCAAAGCGGATGACCGACCCGTCGTTGCGGCGCACACCTTTACGGGTGCGCACGACGACGGCGTTGTACACCTCGCCCTTCTTGACCTTGCCGCGCGGGTTCGCCTCTTTCACGGTAACCTTGATAATGTCACCGACACCGGCGTACCGGCGCTTCGAGCCCCCGAGCACCTTGATGCACTGCAGCCTGCGGGCACCGCTGTTGTCCGCAACCTCCAGACTCGTCTGCATCTGAATCATGGCTGTGTCCGATCGCTTTCTTAACCGTTATCGGGCGCAAGACTCGGCTTCGAGACTTCGCCACATACCTACTCTTAACGAGCCCGCACCAGCACTTCGACCAGGCACCAGGCCTTGGTCTTGGAGATGGGCCGGCACTGCTCTATCGTTACCGTATCGCCCTCGTTGCATTCATTGTTGGCGTCATGCGCATGCAATTTGGTCGAGCGGCGAATGTATTTCCCGTAAATCGGGTGAGGTTCGCGGCGTTCGACCAACACCGTGATGGTGCGATCCATCTTGTTACTCACCACGCGCCCGGTCAGGGTGCGAGCACTCTTTGCAACCTCACTCATGACGCACCACCTGCCTTTTCGTTCAGCACCGTATTGATGCGGGCAATATCCTTGCGCACGCGATTAAACAAATGCGGGCGCGGCTGCTGCCCGGAGCCCCTCTGCATGCGCAGATTGAACTGTTCGCGCAGCAGGCTGTTCAGCTCTTTTTGCAACTCTTCGGTCGACTTCTCTCGCAATTCGCTGGCTTTCATCACATCACCGTCCGGGAAACAAAGGCCGTCTGCACCGGCAGCTTGGCTGCTGCGCGATCGAATGCCTCGCGGGCAACCTCTTCGGTCACGCCCTCGATTTCATAAAGCACGCGTCCAGGCTGAATCTGAGCGATCCAATACTCGACGTTACCCTTACCCTTGCCCATGCGCACTTCGATAGGCTTCTTGGTGATCGGCACATCCGGAAATATACGGATCCACAGTTTTCCGCCGCGCTTGACGTGGCGCGTGATAGCGCGACGGGCGGCCTCGATCTGGCGCGCAGTTACACGTCCGCGAGTCGTCGCCTTGATGCCGAACTGGCCAAAGCTGACCTTGTTGCCAACCTGGGCCAATCCGCGGTTCCGCCCCTTTTGGGTTTTGCGGAATTTGGTACGTTTGGGCTGCAGCATGGTTCGCGTATCTCCTTAGCTCGCCGCCGATTTTTCCGACGCTTCGGTCGGCTGTTCGCCTTCGCCGAAGACCTCACCCTTGAAGATCCACACCTTGACGCCTATGACACCGTAAGTGGTATTCGCCTCGGCGAACCCATAATCGATGTCAGCGCGCAACGTGTGCAGCGGCACGCGGCCCTCACGGTACCACTCGCTGCGAGCAATCTCCGCGCCGTTCAGGCGGCCGGCCACGTGGACCTTGATACCCTGTGCGCCTATGCGCATGGAGTTGGTCACCGCGCGTTTCATGGCACGCCGGAACATGATGCGCCGCTCCAACTGCTGGGCCACACTCTCGGCAACCAACTGGGCATCCAATTCGGGCTTGCGGATCTCCTCGATGCTGATGGTGATCGGGATACCCATGCGCTGCGACACCTCTTTGCGCAGTGCATCGATATCCTCGCCCTTCTTGCCGATAACCACGCCGGGCCGTGCCGTATGGACGGTGATGTGCGCGGTATTGGCGGTGCGATCAATCTGGATACGGCTAACCGATGCCTGATGAAGTTTCTTCTTCAGGAAATCCCGCACCGCGAGATCCGAATTCAGATATTCGGCATAGTGCTTGGAGTCCGCATACCACTTGGACGTCCAATCCTTGACGATGCCGAGGCGTATGCCTGTTGGATGTACCTTTTGACCCATTACGGCCTCTCTTCTTACTTGTCCGCGACCGTCACAGTAATGTGACTGGTCCGTTTCATAATCCGGTTAGCCCGCCCCTTGGCACGCGCCTGAATGCGTTTTTGGGTCGGGCCCTCATCGACCGTAACTTTCGCCACCTTAAGCTCGTCAATATCAGCACCCTCATTGTGCTCGGCATTGGCAACCGCCGATTCGAGCACCTTGCGCATGATGTGCGCCGCCTTCTTCGGGCTGAATTTCAGTAGGTTGAGCGCACGATCGACCGACTGACCGCGAATCTGGTCAGCGATCAACCGGCCCTTCTGGGCCGAGAGACGTGCAAAGCGAAGTGTTGCTGCGACTTCCATCACTCTTCTCCGTATACCCGCTTAGCGCTTGGCTTTCTTGTCGGCCGCATGACCACGATAGGTACGCGTCGGTGCAAATTCACCGAGTTTGTGCCCCACCATGTTCTCGCTGACCAGAACCGGGACGTGCTGACGGCCGTTGTGCACGGCGATCGTCAGACCGACCATATCCGGAAACACCATTGAACGGCGCGACCAGGTCTTGATCGGGCGCTTGCTGTTGGTCTCGCGAGCTTCATCCACCTTTTTCATCAGGTGGAGATCGATAAACGGACCTTTTCGAACTGATCGTGGCACTTTCTCGACCCCTATCCGTTACTTCTTGTTCCGACGACGGACGATCAATTGATCGGTCCGCTTGTTCTTGCGTGTCTTATAACCCTTGGTGGGCACACCCCAGGGTGATACGGGGTGCCGGCCACCGGAGGAGCGGCCCTCGCCGCCACCGTGCGGGTGATCCACCGGGTTCATTACCACACCGCGGACGGTGGGACGTTTACCACGCCAGCGTTGAGCACCCGCTTTACCCAATGAGCGCAGATTGTGCTCGGAATTGCTTACCTCGCCGATCGTAGCCTTGCAATCGGAGTGAACCTTGCGGATCTCCCCCGAACGCAGTCGCAACGTGGCGTACTGGCCTTCACGGGCAACCAGTTGCACCGAGGTTCCCGCACTACGCGCGAGCTGTGCGCCCTTGCCCGGCTTCATCTCAACGCAGTGAATCAGCGAGCCCACCGGAATGTTGCGCAACGGCAGGCTGTTACCCGGTTTGATCGGCGCATCCGATCCGGACATCAATTCCGCGCCTGCGGCCACGTTCTTCGGTGCGACGATGTAGCGACGCTCACCATCGCTATAGAGCACCAAGGCAATATGGGCGCTGCGGTTTGGATCGTATTCCAGGCGTTCGACACGACCTTGAATATTGTCCTTGTCGCGCTTGAAATCGACGATGCGATAGCGCTGCTTGTGACCCCCACCATGGTGACGCGTGGTGATTCGGCCGTGATTGTTACGTCCGCCGGTCTTGGCCTTCTTGGCGATCAGCGCCTGATGCGGCTCGCCTTTGTGCAAAGAAGGCTCAACCACCTTGACGACAAAGCGCCGGCCCGGAGACGTCGGTTTAGTTTTGACAACTGGCATCGTTCGCTACCCGTTACCTGTTCGCTTGCCTTAACCCTGACCCATGAAATCGATATCGTGACCAGGCTTGAGGGTCACGTAGGCCTTCTTCCAGTCGCTGCGGCAACCATGGATGGCCCCGAAACGCTTTTTCTTACCCTTCATGTTGGCCACTTGAACGTGCGCCACCTCGACCTCAAACAGCTTCTCGACCGCTGTTTTGATTTCGGGTTTGGAGGCATCGCTCAACACCCGGAAGGCAAACTGATGATTGGCATCCGCCAAACCCGCGCTCTTTTCGGTGATGATCGGTGACAGCAGTACCTTGGCAAGCCGCTCTTCATTCATGCCAGCTTCTCCTCGATCTGCTTCAGTGCCGCTACGCTCATGACCACTTTATCGAAGGCGACCAGGCTAACCGGATCGAGGCCGACTACGTCGCGCACATCGATACCGATCAGATTGCGCGCCGCCAGATACAGCTTCTCGTCCAACTCGTCGGTCACGACCAACACGTTGCCCTCCAGGCCCATTGCTTTCAGCTTGGCCACCAGCACCTTGGTTTTACCTTCTTCCACTGCAAAATTCTCGACTGCGACCAGGCGGTCCTGGCGCACCAATTCGGAAAGTATCGAGCGCACCGCGGCACGATACATTTTGCGATTGACCTTCTGTTCGTAATTCTGCGGACGCGCTGCAAAGGTCACACCACCCCCGCGCCACAATGGGCTGCGGATGGTGCCGGCACGGGCGCGGCCCGTACCTTTCTGCCGCCACGGCTTGGTACCGCCACCGGAAACATCGGAGCGCGTCTTCTGCGCCACCGTTCCCTGACGGGCGCCTGCCAGATAGGCCGTTACCACCTGGTGCACCAACGCCTCGTTGAAATCTTTTCCGAATACGGCGTCTGAGAGCGTGACCGCTCCGGCCTTACTGCCACCAGTCGCCACCAGATTCAGTTCCATCGTCGACTCCTTACGCCTTTACCGCAGGACGCACGATGACATCGCCGCCTTCAGCGCCCGGCACAGCCCCTTTGATCAGAAGCAGGTTACGCTCGACATCGACACGCACCACCTCAAGGTTCTGCACCGTGCGTTTCGCGTTGCCCATGTGCCCAGCCATCTTCTTGCCTTTGAATACCCGCCCCGGAGACTGGTTCTGACCAATCGAACCCGGCGCGCGATGCGACAATGAGTTACCGTGGGTCGCGTCCTGCATGCGGAAATGGTGACGCTTGACGACGCCAGCGAACCCTTTACCGATGGTGGTGCCGGTCACATCGACTTTCTGTCCCGGCGCAAACAGGTCCGCTTTCAACTCACCACCGCTCGCCAGCTCTTCGCCCTCATTGTCCGCGAGGCGAAACTCCCACAGGCCGCGCCCCGCCTCGACACCCGCTTTGGCATAGTGACCAGCGGCCGGCTTGGTGACCCGCGAAGGGCGGCGCGCGCCGACGGTCACCTGCACGGCGCGGTAGCCGTCACTGTCGACGGTCTTGGCCTGGGTGATGCGATTCGGCTCGACCTCGACCACCGTGACGGGGACCGATACGCCTTCCTCGGTAAATACACGCGTCATGCCGCGCTTACGACCGACAATTCCAATCGTCATTGCTCTGTAACCCCATTGACACGAAAGCGCACTCAAACGCCGCTATCGCCAGACTTGCTCCGATCTCGCCGATACCGGGCGGTATCGACCCACCGGAGCGCCACTACTACACGTTCAGCTCAGTTTGATCTGAACGTCCACACCTGCGGCCAAATCGAGCTTCATCAGCGCGTCGACCGTCTTATCGGTGGGATCAACAATATCCATCAACCGCTTGTGCGTACGAATTTCGTACTGATCCCGCGCATCCTTGTTCACGTGCGGGGAAATCAACACCGTGAATCGCTCTTTCTTTGAGGGCAGCGGAATCGGGCCGCGTACTGTAGCACCGGTACGCTTGGCTGTCTCTACAATTTCGCGCGCCGACTGATCGATCAAGCGATGATCAAATGCTTTAAGGCGAATACGGATCTTCTGGCCAGTCATCTCTTTTACTCGATAATCTTAGCGACGACGCCGGCGCCGACCGTTCGGCCACCTTCGCGAATCGCAAAACGTAGTCCGTCCTCCATCGCAATCGGCGCGATCAGCGACACCGTCATCTTCACGTTGTCCCCCGGCATCACCATCTCCACCCCCTCGGGCAGATCACAGGCACCGGTCACGTCGGTCGTGCGAAAATAAAACTGCGGACGGTAGCCGTTGAAGAACGGCGTGTGACGACCACCCTCCTCCTTCGACAGAATGTAGACTTCGGCCTCAAACTTGGTGTGCGGGGTGATCGATCCGGGCTTGCACAGCACCTGCCCGCGCTCCACATCGTCGCGCTTGGTCCCGCGCAGCAGCACGCCCACGTTGTCGCCCGCCTGCCCCTGATCGAGCAGCTTGCGAAACATCTCCACCCCGGTGACGATGGTCTTGGTGGTGTCGCGGATGCCGACAATCTCAACCTCCTCGCCAACCTTCACCACCCCGCGCTCGACGCGCCCGGTCACCACCGTGCCGCGACCCGAGATCGAGAACACATCCTCGATCGGCATCAGGAACGGCTTCTCAACCTCGCGCTGCGGCTCCGGTATGTAGGAGTCCATCGCCTCGACCAGCTTGATGATCGACGGGGCGCCGATCTCGCTCGCGTCACCCTCCAGCGCCTTGAGCGCCGAACCGGTGATGATCGGGGTGTCGTCACCCGGAAAATCGTAGCTCGAGAGCAGATCACGCACTTCCATCTCCACCAGCTCCAGCAACTCGGCATCGTCAACCATGTCGGCCTTGTTCAAAAACACCACGATGTAGGGTACGCCCACCTGACGGGCCAGCAGAATGTGCTCGCGCGTCTGCGGCATCGGACCATCCGCGGCCGAACACACCAAAATCGCTCCGTCCATCTGCGCCGCACCCGTGATCATGTTCTTCACGTAGTCCGCGTGCCCCGGACAGTCAACGTGCGCGTAGTGACGCGCGGTCGATTCGTACTCCACGTGGGCCGTCGCAATCGTGATCCCGCGTGCCCGCTCTTCCGGGGCGTTGTCAATCTGGTCAAACGCCTTGAACTCGCCGCCGTGCGTCTCCGCCATCACCTTGGTAATCGCCGCCGTCAGCGTCGTCTTACCATGGTCTACGTGACCTATCGTCCCCACATTCACATGCGGCTTCTTACGTTCGAATTTTCCTTTGGACACGGCGCTAAACCCCTTCTGTATCTTTGGTCTGTCTTATGACGCTTTCTTGATGACGGATTCGGCAACGCTGTTCGGCGCTTCCGTATATTTGGCGAATTCCATGGTATAGGTGGCACGACCCTGCGTTGCCGAGCGCAGATCGGTGGCATAGCCGAACATCTCGGCGAGCGGCACATCGGCGCGGATGATCTTGCCCGCAGGCGACTCGTCCATACCCGAGACAATGCCACGGCGGCGATTGAGGTCACCCATGACGTCGCCCAGGTAATCCTCAGGCGTCACGACTTCAACCTTCATAATCGGTTCGAGCAATACCGGGCTCGCCTTGCGCGCCCCTTCCTTGAAGCCCATCGAACCGGCGATCTTGAACGCCATTTCGTTGGAGTCTACCTCGTGGTAGGAGCCATCGAACAGCGTGACCTTGACGTCGACTACCGGGAAACCGGCGATAACGCCGTTTTCCATCTGCTCTTTGACGCCCTTGTCGACAGAGGGGATGTACTCTCTGGGAATGACACCGCCAACGATAGCGTTGACGAACTCGTAGCCGACACCTGGCTCCTGTGGCTCGATCTTCAACCATACATGGCCGAATTGGCCGCGACCGCCCGACTGGCGCACGAACTTGCCTTCCTGCTCGACCGCCTGGCGAATCGTCTCGCGATAGGCTACCTGGGGAGCGCCCACATTGGCCTCCACCTTGAATTCACGCTTCATGCGATCGACGATAATCTCCAGGTGCAACTCACCCATACCGGAGATGATAGTCTGCCCCGACTCCTCGTCGGTACGCACACGAAAAGAGGGGTCTTCTTGCGCCAGTTTGGACAGCGCGATACCCATCTTCTCCTGATCGCTTTTGGTCTTGGGTTCCACCGCAACCGCGATGACTGGTTCCGGAAACTCCATGCGCTCGAGCGTGATGATGTTGTTCAGGGCACACAGGGTATCACCCGTGGTGACGTCCTTAAGGCCTACGGCCGCGGCGATATCGCCAGCGCGCACTTCCTTGATCTCGTCGCGGTGATTGGCGTGCATTTGCAAGATACGCCCAACACGCTCTTTCTTACCCTTCACCGGGTTGTAGACCGTGTCACCGGAGTTGATTACACCGGAGTAAACGCGGAAAAAAGTAAGCGTGCCAACAAAAGGATCGGTAGCGATTTTAAAGGCCAATGCGGAGAAAGGCGCCTCATCCCGGGATTCGCGGGTTGCCTCGGCATCATGGTCATCGATACCACGGATCGCAGCCACATCAATCGGCGCAGGCATGTACTCGATAACGGCATCCAGCATCGCCTGCACGCCCTTGTTCTTAAACGCGCTGCCACAAAGAGCGGGAACGACTTCGTTGGCAAGTGTGCGCAGACGCAAGCCCTTCTTGATCTCTTCGGCCGAGAGATCGACCTCTTCCAGGTACTTCTCCATCAACTCTTCGTTAGCTTCGGCGGCCGCCTCGACCATCTTGTCACGATACATCGTCGCCTGATCCATTAGCTCGGCCGGGATATCGCGCTCTTCGAAGGAGATGCCCATATTGGCCTCATCCCAATAGATGGCCTTCATCTTGATCAAATCGATGACGCCCTCGAACTTTTCCTCTGCACCGATAGGCAGTTGGATAGGCACGGCGTTGGCGCCTAAACGCTTGCGGATCTGCTCTACCACACGCAGAAAATCGGCGCCGGCACGGTCCATCTTGTTGACGAACGCCAGGCGCGGCACACCGTATTTATTGGCCTGGCGCCACACCGTTTCCGACTGCGGCTCAACGCCACCGACCGCGCAGAACACAGCGCATGCGCCGTCCAGCACCCGCAGCGAACGCTCTACCTCAATGGTGAAGTCGACGTGCCCGGGGGTATCGATGATGTTGACGCGATGCTCGGGAAACTGCTTCTCCATACCGCTCCAATATGCGGTAGTCGCAGCGGAAGTGATGGTGATACCACGCTCCTGTTCCTGCTCCATCCAGTCCATGACCGCCGCACCGTCATGCACCTCGCCGATTTTGTGTGAGATACCGGTATAGAAAAGAACGCGCTCGGTCGTCGTCGTCTTACCCGCATCGATATGAGCCATGATGCCGATGTTGCGATAGCGTTCAATAGGAATTTTGCGGGCCACAGCCTTCAGTCCTTACAACAAATCCAATAATTGTTCGATTACCAGCGGTAGTGCGAGAAGGCCTTGTTGGCCTCTGCCATACGGTGTGTGTCTTCGCGCTTCTTCACGGCGTTACCGCGACTCTCCGCAGCATCCATGATCTCGCCGGCGAGACGCAGCGCCATGGTCTTCTCACCGCGCTTGCGCGCAGCGTCGATCATCCAGCGCATCGCCAGCGCGTTACGACGACGCGGGCGAACCTCCACGGGCACCTGATAGGTGGCGCCGCCCACACGGCGACTCTTGACCTCGACCAAGGGGCGAACGTTATCCAAGGCCTTTTCCAGTGCGGCAAGCGAATCGGCGCTACCCTTTTCGGTGACGCGATCCAGCGCCCCGTAGACGATCATCTCGGCGACCGACTTCTTACCGCTGACCATCAGCATATTGATGAACTTGGCCAGCATATCGCTTCCGAACTTGGGATCCGGGAGTACCTGCCTTGGCTCTGCTAATCTTCTTCTCGACATAAGTCCTACTCTTGAAAAATCTTTCTGGATCAGCCTTTTGGACGCTTGGCGCCGTATTTCGAACGAGCCTGGCGGCGCCCGTTGACACCCGAGGTGTCGAGACTGCCGCGCACGGTGTGATAGCGCACACCAGGCAGGTCTTTCACGCGGCCGCCGCGGATCAGAACGACCGAGTGCTCCTGCAGATTATGGCCTTCACCGCCTATGTAGGTGGTTACTTCAAATCCGTTGGTCAGGCGCACGCGCGCCACTTTGCGGAGTGCGGAGTTGGGTTTCTTCGGCGTCGTGGTGTAGACACGCGTGCAGACCCCACGTTTCTGCGGGCATTTCTCCAGCGCCGGCACGGCACTCTTCGCGACCTTACGCTTGCGGGGCTTTCGCACCAGCTGATTGACGGTTGCCATGTATCCCTGAACTCCTGCCTAGACAAAGCCTATAAACAAACGACAGGCCGGTCCGGCCTGTCGAAAGAAGCGGAATTCTATGCACCCTGCCCTGGGGTGTCAAGGGAACCCCGAGAATAACCCGGTATCTCGCTAAAATCCTCCAGGGATCAGGCAAAAAAAACCGGGCCCGCCAGAACCGGCGGGCCCGGTGATTTACGGCTCAGTCAGACCTCAGCATTTTCGCTATCAGAAGCGCTCAGCGCCTCCTTCAATGCCTCTTCCACGTCGCTGGCGGCCATCCCTTCGGATTCCACCATACCCGGTTGACGCTTGCGGCGCCGCTCCGCGTGGTAGGCCTGGCCCGTCCCGGCCGGGATCAGTCGACCGACGATCACGTTCTCCTTCAGACCGCGCAGGTCATCGCGCGTACCTCGAACCGATGCCTCGGTGAGTACACGGGTGGTTTCCTGGAACGAGGCGGCGGAGATGAACGACTCGGTAGCCAGCGATGCCTTGGTAATACCCAGCAGTAACGGCCGGAAGGTGGCCGGTATCTTGTCTTCCGCCGCGACTCGGTCGTTCTCTTCGAGTACCCGCGCACGATCGGCCTGTTCCCCTTTGAGGAATTTGGTGTCACCGGGTGTGATGATTTCCACCTTGCGCAACATCTGCCGATTGATCACCTCGATGTGCTTGTCGTTGATGGTGACACCCTGCAGGCGATAGACATCCTGGATCTCTTTCACCAGGTAGGCCGCCAACTCCCGGACACCCAGCAATCGCAGAATATCGTGCGGGGCCAACTCACCGTCGACCACGACCTCACCACGTTCCACATGCTCGCCTTCGAAGACATTGATGTGACGCCACTTGGGGATGAGCTCTTCATAAGCATCACCCTCGGCAGGGGTGATCACCAGGCGCTGCTTGCCCTTGGTGTCCTTGCCGAAACTGACGGTACCGGTGACTTCCGCCAGGATGGCGGGATCCTTCGGTTTGCGCGCCTCGAAAAGATCGGCCACACGCGGCAAACCACCGGTAATATCGCGGGTTTTCGAGGACTCCTGTGGGATACGGGCTATGACATCACCCACGTCCACGTTGGCGGCATCTTCGACGGTAACGATAGCCCCCGCCGGAAGCAGATAGTGCGCCGGAATGGTGGTGCCCGCCAGGCAGAGATCCGCGCCCTTGTCATCGACCAGTTTCACCATGGGGCGCAGATCTTTGGCCGCAGAACTGCGCTGCTTGGGATCGGTTACCACCAGAGAGGAGAGCCCGGTGACGTCATCGACCTGACGATTGACCGTCACGCCTTCGACGAACTCGCTGAATACCACCTTACCCGCCACCTCGGTGATGACCGGATGGGTATGGGGATCCCAATTGGCAACAATCTGACCAGGTTCGACGTTGGCGCTGTCCTCCACGCTGATCGAAGCACCATAGGGAATCTTGTAGCGCTCACGCTCTCGACCCACATCGTCGATCACGTGAATTTCACCCGAACGCGACACGGCGACCAGGTTACCGGTGCGTAGATGGTTGACCAGTTTCACATTGTGCAAGCGCACCGTACCTTTGGACTTGATCTCGACGTTGGAGATTGCCGCCGCCCGGCTTGCCGCGCCACCGATATGGAAGGTGCGCATGGTGAGCTGCGTGCCTGGCTCGCCAATCGACTGGGCGGCGATGACACCAACCGCCTCGCCGATATTGACGAGATGACCACGCGCCAGATCGCGACCATAGCAGGTCGAGCAAACACCGTAGCGGTTCTCGCAGGTGATGGGGGAACGGACCATGACATGATCAACGCCATGCTCCTCCAGCATGTCGACCAGGCGTTCGTCGAGCAGCGTACCCGCGGTGACCACGGGCTCATCGACACCCGGCACATACACATCTTCTGAAACCACCCGGCCCAGCACGCGCTCGCGCAGCGCCTCGACCACATCGCCACCTTCAACCAGCGGTGTCATCTCGAGACCCTGGGCAGTACCGCAATCGACCTCGTTGACCACCAGATCCTGCGCCACATCGACCAGCCGGCGGGTCAGGTAACCCGAGTTGGCCGTTTTCAGCGCGGTGTCGGCGAGACCTTTACGGGCGCCGTGGGTGGAGATGAAGTACTGCAACACATCCAACCCCTCGCGGAAGTTGGCGGTGATCGGTGTCTCGATGATCGAGCCATCGGGTTTGGCCATCAAGCCGCGCATACCGGCCAACTGGCGGATCTGGGCCGCCGAGCCACGGGCACCGGAATCGGCCATCGTGTAGATCGAATTGAAGGACTGCTGCTTGACCTGCTTGCCGTCGGCGTCGACCACGGCCTCGGTGCCCAACTTATCCATCATCACCTTTGCCACCTGATCGTTGGTGCGCGACCAGATATCAACCACCTTGTTGTAGCGTTCGCCGTTGGTGACCAGACCTGACGCATACTGGTTCTCGATCTCCTTCACCTCGATCTCGGCACGCGCCAGAATCGCCGATTTTTCACCAGGCACCACCATGTCCTCCACACCGATCGAGATGCCGGCGCGGGTCGCATAGGAGAAACCGGTGTACATCAGCTGGTCAGCGAAGATCACCGTCTCCTTGAGACCGACGTTGCGATAGCAGGCATTGACCAGTTTCGAGATCGCCTTTTTATCCAGCGCCCGATTGATCAACTCAAAAGACAGTCCGGTGGGCAGGATCTCCGACAGTAGCGCGCGCCCTGCAGTGGTCTCGCACAAGCGGGTCTTGCTGATCTCGTTACCTTCTTCGTCAAACATGCGTTCAGTAATAAGTGCCTTGATCCTGGCCTGCAACGCCACCTTGCCGCTTTCGTAGGCCCGATGTACTTCGGCGACGTCGGAAAACGCCATTCCCTCGCCGGCTGCATTGATACGCTCGCGCGTCATCCAGTACAGCCCCAGCACCACGTCCTGGGTCGGCACGATGATCGGCTGACCGTTGGCGGGCGACAGAATGTTATTGGTGGACATCATCAGCGTGCGTGCTTCGAGCTGCGCCTCGATGGACAACGGTACGTGCACCGCCATCTGGTCGCCGTCGAAGTCAGCGTTGAACGCGGTACAGACCAGCGGGTGAAGCTGGATCGCCTTGCCTTCAATGAGCACCGGCTCAAAGGCCTGGATACCCAGGCGGTGCAGCGTCGGCGCGCGGTTGAGCATTACGGGGTGTTCGCGGATCACCTCTTCGAGGATATCCCACACCTCGGGACCTTCGCGCTCGACCATTTTTTTCGCTGCCTTGATGGTTGTGGCGAGCCCGCGCAGCTGCAGCTTGGAGAAAATAAAGGGTTTGAACAGCTCCAGCGCCATGCGCTTGGGCAGTCCACACTGGTGCAGCTTCAGGGTCGGACCGACCACGATCACCGAACGGCCGGAGTAGTCGACACGCTTGCCGAGCAGATTCTGCCGGAAGCGCCCCTGTTTGCCCTTGATCATGTCGGCCAGCGACTTCAGCGGGCGCTTGTTCGTGCCGGTGATGGCACGGCCGCGGCGGCCGTTATCGAGCAGCGCATCCACCGACTCCTGGAGCATGCGCTTTTCGTTGCGCACGATGATGTCGGGCGCATTGAGTTCGAGCAGGCGCTTTAGTCGGTTGTTACGGTTGATGACGCGGCGATAGAGATCGTTGAGATCCGAGGTCGCGAAACGGCCACCGTCGAGCGGTACCAGCGGACGCAGCTCGGGCGGCAGCACTGGCAGCACCGTGAAAATCATCCATTCCGGGCGATTCCCCGATTCCAGAAAAGCCTCGATCAACTTCAGCCGCTTGGCCAGCTTCTTGATCTTACCCTCGGAATTGGTCTCGAGAATCTCCCCGCGCAACCGCGCCGCCTCGGGTTCGAGGTCAATCTGACCCAGCAACGCGTGAACCGCCTCGGCGCCCATGCGCGCATCGAACTCATCGCCGTACTCCTCGATCGCCTCCAGATAGGCTTCATCGGAGAGCAGTTGGCAGCGCTCGAGCTGAGTCATGCCGGGATCGACGACCACGAAGGCCTCGAAGTAGAGCACGCGCTCGATATCGCGCAACGTCATATCGAGCAACAGGCCGATGCGCGACGGCAGCGACTTCAGAAACCAGATGTGCGCTACCGGGCTGGCCAGCTCGATGTGGCCCATGCGCTCGCGACGCACCTTGGCCAAGGTCACTTCGACGCCGCACTTCTCGCACACCACACCGCGGTGCTTGAGGCGCTTGTACTTGCCGCACAGGCATTCGAAGTCGCTGGTGGGACCGAAGATCTTGGCGCAGAACAGGCCGTCGCGCTCCGGTTTGAACGTACGATAGTTGATGGTTTCCGGTTTTTTCACTTCACCAAATGACCACGACCGGATCATGTCCGGCGAAGCCACGCTGATGCGAATGCCATCGAAGTCTTCGATCTGTCCCTGATTCTTTAAAAGATTCAGTAGGTCTCTCATGATCTCTCCTACCCGCGGAAAAAGTTACCGTGGTCGTTGGTTACGAGGTTCGTCACTTTTCCCAGCAACTAATCCTGCTCCAGCTCGATGTTGATACCCAGCGCGCGGATCTCTTTGACCAGCACGTTGAAGGATTCGGGCATGCCGGCCTCCATACGGTGATCGCCGTCGACAATGTTCTTGTACATCTTGGTGCGACCCGCCACATCGTCGGACTTGACGGTGAGCATCTCCTGCAGGGTATAGGCGGCGCCGTAGGCCTCGAGGGCCCATACCTCCATCTCGCCGAAGCGCTGCCCCCCGAACTGCGCCTTACCGCCCAGCGGTTGCTGGGTAACGAGACTGTAGGGACCGGTCGAGCGCGCGTGCACCTTGTCGTCGACCAGGTGGTTGAGCTTCAGCATGTACATGTAGCCGACGGTAACCGGACGTTCAAAGGCCTCACCGGTCCGCCCGTTGTAGAGCGTCGTCTGGCCCGACCCCGGGAGGTCTGCCAATGCCAGCATCTGCTTGATCTCCGCTTCGCTGGCGCCGTCGAATACCGGGGTCGCCATGGGCACGCCGGAGCGCAGATTATCCGCCAGCTCGACGATCTCCGCATCGTCCATGCTCTTCAGATCTTCTTTGCGGTTACCACCGGTGTGATAGATCTGATCGAGGAACTTGCGAATCTCGGTGGTTTTGGCCTGAGCATCGAGCATGGCGCCAATCTTGTTGCCCAGTCCCTTGGCGGCCCAACCGAGATGGGTCTCGAGCACCTGCCCGACATTCATTCGCGAGGGAACACCCAGCGGATTGAGTACCACATCAACAGGTGTGCCATCCTCCATGTACGGCATATCCTCCACCGGGACGATGATGGAGATAACACCCTTGTTGCCGTGCCGGCCCGCCATCTTGTCCCCCGGCTGAATGCGGCGTTTTACGGCCAGGTAGACCTTGACCATCTTCAACACGCCCGGCGCCAGATCATCGCCCGAGGTAATCTTGCGCTTCTTCTCCTCATACTTGTGATCGGCTTCCTCGCGCTGCTGTTTGAGCTGCTCGGCGGCCTTCTCCAACTGCCCGTTGGCCTCGTCATTCTTGAGGCGGATCTCAAACCATTTGTCGCGCGGCAGTTCATCAAGGTAGGCCTTGGTCAGCTTGGCGCCCGCCTTGAGCCCCTTGGGTCCGCCTTCAGCCACCTTGCCGACCAGCATCTTCTCGATGCGCTGGAAGACGTCCTCTTCGAGAATACGCAGCTGATCCTTGAGGTCCTTGCGCACCTGACTCAGCTCGGCCTCTTCGATCTGCAGTGCGCGTGCGTCCTTTTCGACTCCGTCACGGGTCAGCACGTGCACGTCGATGACCGTGCCTTCCATACCGGTCGGTACCCGCAGCGAGGTGTCCTTAACATCGGATGCCTTCTCCCCAAAGATGGCGCGCAGCAGCTTCTCCTCGGGGGTTAGCTGTGTCTCACCCTTGGGCGTCACCTTACCCACCAGGATATCGCCCGCCTTGACCTCGGCACCGATATAGACAATGCCAGACTCATCGAGCTTGGAGAGCGCCGCTTCACCGACGTTGGGAATGTCGGCGGTAACCTCTTCGGAACCGAGCTTGGTATCGCGCGCGACGCAGGCGAGCTCTTCGATATGGATGGTAGTGTAGCGATCTTCCTGCACCACACGCTCGGAGATAAGGATCGAATCCTCAAAGTTGTAGCCGTTCCAGGGCATGAAGGCGACCAGCAGATTCTGTCCCAGTGCCAGCTCGCCAAGATCCGTCGAGGGTCCGTCGGCCAGCACGTCAAAGCGGCTGATCTGATCGCCGACTTTCACCAAAGGGCGCTGGTTGATACAGGTGTTCTGGTTGGAGCGAGTGTATTTGGTCAAATTGTAGATATCGACACCGGGTTCGCCGGCGATGGTCTCATCGTCGTTCACACGCACCACGATACGTGCCGCGTCAACCGAATCCACCACGCCGCCGCGCCGCGCAACAACCGTGACACCTGAGTCGATGGCGACCGTCCGCTCGATCCCGGTACCCACGAGCGGTTTCTCGGCACGTAGCGTCGGGACCGCCTGGCGCTGCATGTTCGAACCCATCAGCGCGCGGTTGGCATCGTCGTGCTCGAGAAACGGGATCAGCGCCGCCGCCACCGAGACGATCTGGCGCGGTGATATGTCCATATATTCAACGCGATCCGGCGTCGAGAGAGTGAACTCGTTCTGGTGGCGACAGGAGACCAACTCGTCGGCCAGCTTGCCCTTGTCGTCGAGCGTGGCATTCGCCTGCGCAATGACAAAGTGCGGCTCGTCAATGGCCGAGAGGAACTCCACCTCGTCGGTCACCTTCTGGTTGACCACCTTACGGTAGGGCGTCTCCAGGAAACCATAGTCATTGGTGCGCGCGTAGACCGCCAGCGAGTTGATCAGACCGATATTGGGGCCTTCGGGCGTCTCGATCGGGCAGACACGGCCATAGTGGGTCGGATGCACGTCGCGCACCTCGAAGCCTGCCCGCTCGCGGGTCAACCCACCCGGGCCCAGGGCCGAGATACGGCGCTTGTGCGTCACCTCGGAGAGCGGATTGTTCTGATCCATGAACTGCGACAGCTGCGAGGATCCAAAGAACTCCTTGACTGCAGCCGAGACCGGTTTGGCGTTGATCAGCTCCTGCGGCATCAAGCCTTCGGATTCGGCCAGATTCAGGCGCTCTTTGACGGCGCGCTCGACGCGCACCAGGCCGATGCGGAACTGATTCTCCGCCATTTCGCCGACGCTACGGATGCGACGGTTACCCAGGTGATCGATGTCATCCACCGTGCCCTTGCCGTTACGGATCTCAATCAGCGTGCGGATGACATCCAGTATATCGTCGCTGGAGAGCACGCCGCCGCCCTCGATCTCTTTGCGACCGACGCGACGATTGAACTTCATGCGTCCGACGGCGGAGAGATCGTACCGATCTTCGGAGAAGAACAGGTTGTTGAACAGATTCTGAGCCGCATCGACCGTAGGTGGTTCACCGGGGCGCATCATGCGATAGATCTCCACCAACGCCTCCATCTGGGTCGAGGTGGAATCGATGCGCAGGGTATCGGAGACATACGGCCCGCAGTCGAGATCGTTGGTGTAGATGGTACGGATCTCCTTGGTACCGCTCTCGAGCAGCTTCTCGAGCAGCTCATCGGTGATCTCGTCATTGGCCGCGGCCAGCAGTTCACCGCTCTCGGTGTCGACCACATTGTGTGCCAATGTTTTTCCCATCAGGTACTCGCGCGGCACTTCCAGCTTTTTGACACCTGCGCTTTCCAACTCCTTAATGTGGCGTGCGGTGATGCGGCGCCCCTCTTCGACGATCACCTTGCTCTTGACCTTGATATCAAAACGGGCCGTCTCGCCACGCAGGCGTTCGGGCACCAGCGCCAGACCGAATTTTCCCTTCGCCAGGGTAAAGTGATTGGTGTCGAAAAAGACGCTCAGTATCTGTTCGTTGTCCATGCCCAAGGCGCGCAGCAGGATGGTCGCCGGCAACTTGCGGCGGCGATCGATGCGCACGAAGACGCAATCTTTGGGGTCGAATTCGAAGTCGAGCCACGAGCCGCGGTAAGGAATCACACGCGCCGAAAACAGCAGCTTACCGGATGAGTGGGTCTTGCCCTTGTCGTGCTCGAAGAACACGCCGGGCGAACGGTGGAGCTGCGAGACGATGACACGATCCGTACCGTTGATCACGAAAGTCCCGTTCTCGGTCATCAGCGGCAGTTCACCCATGTAGACTTCCTGCTCGCGGATATCCTTGACCGGTTTCGGGGTGCCGGAAGCTTCCTTGTCGTAAATGACCAGGCGCACCTTGACGCGCAACGGCGCCGCGTAGGTCATGCCACGCAGCTGACACTCCTTGACATCATAGACAGGTTCACCCAGCCGGTAGCTGACATACTCCAGCATTGCATTGCCGGAGTAACTGGCGATGGGAAATACCGACTTGAAAGCGGCATGCAGACCAATGTCGTTGCGACTCTCCGCAGCCTTGTCGGTCTGCAGAAACTTCTTGTAAGAATCAAGCTGGATAGCCAGCAGGTAGGGCACCTCGAGGATGCTGGGACGCTTACCGAAATCCTTGCGAATGCGTTTTTTCTCGGTGTAGGAGTAGCCCATCGGAATTCCTCAGCTCTGCGTTCGATTCGGTTGCCGAGTCATCTCAATTGTCCAGGCTGGCGCCGAGCGCGCGCGTGGACATCTGCTGACTCGTCAGCCACTGACGGGATCGCTTGCCGCCAGTGACATCACAAAAGGGAAAAGGCCGGTGGCCCTGGGGCCACCAGCCGGGTACTGCCACAGTCATGCAAAAGCGCGTCAAACTTATTTGAGCTCGACAGTCGCTCCCGCCTCTTCCAACTGCTTCTTGATCTCCGCTGCCTCGTCCTTGCCGGCGCCTTCCTTGACGGCGGACGGTGCACCTTCGACCAGATCCTTGGCCTCTTTCAGGCCCAGACCGGTAATAGCACGTACCGCCTTGATGACGCCCACCTTATTGGCGCCGAAACTGGCCAGCACAACATCAAACTCGGTCTTCTCTTCGGCAGCGGCTTCACCACCACCGGCGGCAGCCATCGGCATGGCGGCCACGGCAGCGGCGGCGGAAACACCGAACTTCTCTTCCATCGCGGAGATCAGATCAACAACCTCCATAACGCTCATGTTGGAAATGGTTTCCAGAATGTCTTCTTTGGATACAGCCATGGTAAACAACTCCTATCTCACTTTCCGGCCGCAGGGCGTACCGGATGTAACGTTTCGGTAACGCCTTGGTTCAGGCGGCCTGCTTCTGATCCCGGATTGCCGCGAACGTGCGAACCATCTTGGCTGTTGGCTCGTTGAGTGTACGCACGAACTTTTCGATCGGTGCCTTCATGACGGCCATCAGCAAGCTGAGAGCCTCCTCACGGGTCGGCAGACTCGCCACCCGTTCGATCTGCGCAGCGTCGACCAGTTCACCACCGATGGCGATGACCTTGGGTACCAGTTTGTCGTTCGACTTGACGAAATCGCGCACGACACGCGCCGCCGAACCTGGATCCCGCTGCGAGAATGCAAGCACCAAGGGACCGACCAGTGCGCTACCCATGCACTCGAATTCGGTCCCCTCGAAGGCGCGGCGCGCCAACGTGTTCTTCACGACGCGAATAGCGACGCCCGCGTCACGGGCCTTCACCCGCAATTCGGTCATCTGCGCGACGGTCAGACCACGATA